>SXJH01000208.1 GCA_005779435.1 Nitrosomonas sp.
CCAAACTGAAATTCAAGCATTCAAAACCCGGCAACAAGCCGCTTTTGACGCCGAGCGCGAGCGTTGGCAAACCGATGGTCAAACGGACTTCGCCACCGCAGCGGATGTGGACGAAGCCGATGCACAAAGCGAACTCGATTTGCCGCCAGGCAGCCGCGCCGTCGTTTCCCCCGTCACCGGCACCGTGTGGGACATACGGATCGAAGCAGGCCAAACCGTCAGCACCGGCGAAACGCTGATCGTGATCGAAGCGATGAAAATGGAAATTTCGGTCGATGCGCCGGAAAACGGCACGGTGCATCGGATGCTATGCCGCCGTGGAGAACAGATCGCCGCCGGACAAATCGTGGCAATCATCGCAACAAAGCCCCCTGCTTTTACGCGCACCCTACCTGGCTGCTTGAGTGTGTGAACTCATGTGAATGAGATCAACGATGTCAGCCCGGTAGGATGTGCCGACTGCGGAGGCGCATCGATCATATCTTAAGACACTACCAGTTTACACCCCAATGCTTTAACAATCTTGACAATGGTATCGAATTGCGGATTGCCGTCTTCCGACAAGGATTTGTATAGACTCGCTCGCGTTACTCCGGCCTGTTTGGCTATTTCGGTCATACCCTTGGCGCGGGCTGCGGTATTCAGGGCGTGGATCAAGTCGGACGTGTCGCCTGTCTTTGCGGCTTCCATCAAGAATTCGCGGATGTCTTCATCGGTTTCGAGGTGGGCTGCGATATCAAGTTTTTTGGTTTTAACGGTCATTTCTCAATCTCCAAGCATTTCAAGAATTATTCTGGCTTTTTCAATGTCTTTGGTTTGGCTGCTTTTGCCGCCGCCAGACAGTAGCAAGACCACGCAGCGATCGCGAATCGTGTAATAAATCCTGTTATTTTTCGGGGGGATTACCCGGCTATCCGATTGTTGTGACAAAAATCACACACGGCGTAAATATTTTAAACCGCATTTCAAAATAATGGGATACGATGCACAATTACGAATCTTCTTGAGCTTGGTTAATTGACTTCGTTCCCTCGTTTCAGGCCGGATTGCCAAAAGTCGGCGAGGATGTTTTGGGTTTATTTTTGCTTGTTCATTTTGAGATAAAGGAAAAATTATGCTTATCCTGTCAAATAAGAACTTACGGATTTTATTGATCGTGTGCACCCTGCTGCTTGGCTGTTCCACTACATTGGCGGGGAAAAACCATCACGGTTGCGAATACAAGCCGATCGATGTCGATAAATACGGTAAGCAACCGTTCCAAAACCCGCCCGATCTGCGTGCGCAAAACGGTAGGCTCGAAACGACGTTCTCGGTGCAGTATACCGATCCCAAAACCACCAGCATCGCGGGCTGCGGTGTTAAATTGCGTACTTACGACGGCAAGCTGGTGGGGCCGACGTTACGCGTCAAGCAGGGCGATGTCGTCAATTTGCTGTTGAAAAATCAGTTGCCGAAAGAATCGCCCAATGAGATTCAAGCGCAATTCGATCAGGAAAACCAGAATGCTTACCTGGATACCGTTCCGGCTTCTTTCAACACCACCAACATGCATTTCCACGGCTTGCACGTATCGCCTACCGGCAATAGCGACAACGTTTTACTGGCCATTGCGCCGCAAAGCAATTTCCCTTACGAGGTTACGTTGCCGAAAGACCATCCGATCGGTTCCTATTGGTATCACGCGCATGCGCATGGTTCGACAGCGATTCAGGTCGGCAGCGGCATGGCCGGTGCTATCGTGATCGAGGATAACCCGAGTACCACGCCGAAAGCGCTATTGGCTGCCAATGCCAACGAAAAAATCTTCGTGCTGCAAACGATTTTGTATAACCAACAGGGCGAGCTGAACAATATCACCAGCTTGTTTCCCGGCCCGTCCAATCCCAACCCGAAGGATTGCAGCAGCTCCTCCGGCAATAAGGATACCTGGACTTGCTCTCGGCGGCACATCACCGTCAACGGCCAAATCGTCCCGGTGATCACGATGAAGCGCGGCGAAGTGCAGCGTTGGCGCTTGATCGATACCGCTTTCCGCGAATCGATCGCGTTCGTGGTCGAAGGGCACGATTTGCATGAAATTGCGCTGGACGGCAATTACCTCGGGCGCGTCGATACGTGGAAAGCCGGAGCGCCGATTGATTTGCAACCCGGCTATCGCAGCGACGTATTGATCAAAGCCAGCATGACGCCGGGTGAATACCGCATCGTCGATCAACCGGTTTCGAGCGCGAAATCGCTGCGGCAAGCCGAGGAACCGGAAAATCTGCTCGCTATTCTGAAAGTGACGGAAGAAATTGACGACATGGCGTTGCCGACCAGCGAGGAAATGGCCGCACTGGCGCCTTTCGGCGATCTCGATTTGAGCAAGCAGGCTGTCGGCGTGCAGGAAGTCGCGTTCAAACTCGGTCAGGATATGCCGGGCAAAAAGAATTACTTTCAGGTCAATTACCGCGCGTTTAACCCCGATCATGTGCGCCAATTGGAGTTGGGCGCGGTCGATATGTGGTCGCTGACCACGGTGGGCGATCCGGCGGCAGTACCGAACGGCATTCCGCCGTTGCCGCATGTGTTCCATATCCATGTCAATCCGTTCCAATGGCAGCGCACCGGTCCGGACGGCAAGCCGCAGATGGTCTGGAAAGATACGTTGCTGGTGCAAGGCCCGGCGGTCACCAATGTGTATACGCAATACAACACTTATACCGGCAAATTCGTCATGCATTGCCATATTCTCGATCACGAGGATTTGGGTATGATGGAGGTCGAAGAAGTGGTCAATACGCCGATTGCGCATAGCCATTAACCATCAGGAGGACTTGCGATGCCGATTCGGGAAACGAGAATCACGCGCTACGACCGCATCCGGAAAATTCTCAACGAGGCCGCAGCAGGCAGTTCGGCCAATTACGGCGGTGCCGGGCGGTTTTGGGATCATGGCGCCAAACGGCTCAAAGAGGCGGTTATTCATGGCGTAAGCCTGATTGCGCCGGAACCGGAGAAAGTCAAAAGCTGTTGCGGGCATAGCGCCGATCGAAACGACTGTACTCGCGGTGCCGCATCGATGCTGATACGCGGCTTGAAAGGCGAAGCGCCGTTCGACGGTTCGCAATTTCCGCGCCTGCCGTGGGGCGGCAAAGCGGTATCCCCCGAGGATATCGAATTCATCGGCAACTGGATCGACGACGGTTGCCCCGAGGACGATCGCGCGCAAACAATCGATGCCGGTATACAGCAATGCGAAGCGTTACCGGTTCGGCTATCGGTGCGCGAAATCGCCGAGCTGGATCTGGCTGCAAAAGGCACTCGCACACCCAGCCGTCCCGGCGAGTTGCGCCAGCGCGGCAATCTCGATTGCATGGATGACGAAGAATTGAAGCGGCTCGGCGACGCGTTCCGTTATCTGTATAGCCTCAACGATTGGCCGGAGGATATACGCAGCTACAACAATCAGGCATTGATTCACCAAAATCACTGCCAGCATGGCTGGGAGCGCTTCCTTGCCTGGCATCGCGCGTATCTTTACGAATTCGAGCAGGATTTGCAGGATTACGACGCCGACATCATGCTGCCGTACTGGGATTGGGTGATGCCGCAATACCGCCCCGAATGCGCGCAAAACGGCTGGATTATTCCGAAGTCGTTCCAAGCGTTTCTAACCCTTGAACAAGCGGAAAAATTGGTTGCCGGATTGAAGCCCAAACCTACCGCAACGCAAAAACGCGCATTCTTGCAGTTGGCCAAGCAGAAACAGCTTTTCACGTCGCAAAGCGTATTTTTCCGCTATGTCTACAACACCATCGGCTACCGGCACGTGACGCCGCAGCCGCAAGACGCCAACCGGCAGCGCATGATCGATGCGTTGCTGGCGTCCAATCCGCTTTGGTATCCGTTGCGTTTTCCGGCGGAATACGGCGGCAAAACCATCAACGAAGCGATTCATTACCATTATCCGTCCGCCGACGATATCCAGCAGATCCTCAGCTTGAAGGCTCAGCGCAGCGCCACCCGGCACGCGCAACGCGGCGACGCGGCCTGTCGGATCGTTCGCCGGGCCTGAGAACACCTTGAATGCGACATCCTTCATCGCGTCGGTGCATTCGGCGATTTCCAGTGTTACGCGCATGTCCGGTTTGTCGGACCCGTAACGGCCCATCGCCTCGGCGAAGGTCATGCGCGGGAACGGGTTGGGCAGGTCGATGTCCTGGGCTTTCTTGAACATGTCGCGAATCATGC
>SXJH01000209.1 GCA_005779435.1 Nitrosomonas sp.
GCGGCTCCGGCACATTGCTGATCGAAGGGGCGATGATCGCGGGCGACATCGCGCCGGGTTTGCAGCGCGATTATTTCGGTTTTCTGGGCTGGAAGCAGCATAACGATGCGTTGTGGCAAAGCTTGCTGATCGAGGCGCGTAACCGCCGAGAGATGGGCGTGAACCAATTGCCGGTGATCGCCGGTTTCGACCAGGATCGCCATACCGTTACTGCCGCATTGCTGCATATCGAAAACGCCGGTTTGGCGGGGAAAATTCATGTCGAGAAACGCGATATCGCCGATGCTGCCGCAGCAATAAGCTGGGCGAAAGGATTGATCGTCTGCAATCCGCCGTACGGCGAACGGCTTGGCGACGAAGAACAAACCGCTGCGCTTTACCGCCAGTTCGGCGAAGTCATGAAGCAACGCTTCATCGGCTGGCAAGCGGCGATTATTATCGGCGATCCGGAACTTGGGTTTCGTCTCGGCATTCGTTCGCAAAAGCCCGTCACCTTGTTCAACGGCGCATTGGAATGCAAATTGCTGCGGCTTGCGATTGAAGAAAAAGCTTTTTTCGAACCGAAAGCCAAATCGCAACAGGAACGCGTCGAGCAAATCAGCCGTCGCGCGCAAGTCGAGCAGATCGACAGCCAAGCAGAAATGTTCGCCAACCGCTTGCAAAAGAATGTGAAGAAACTGAGCAAATGGGTCAAACAGAATCATATCCATTGTTACCGTCTGTACGACGCCGATCGTCCGGAATACGCAGTGGCCGTCGACGTTTATCGCGGCGATAAAACCTGGGTCAACGTGCAGGAATACGAGCCGCCGAAATCGATCGATCCCGCCAAGGCCAATCAACGGCTCACCGGCGCCATGAGAGAAATCGCCAAAGTGTTGCAAGTTCCGGCAAGCCAAGTGTTTCTTAAAATCCGTCGTAAGCAGAAAAATACCGATCAATACGAAAAGCTCGACGATGCCCGCCATTTTCATGTAATTGAAGAAGGCGGCTGCAAGTTTTGGGTGAATTTCGAAGATTATCTCGACACCGGCTTGTTTCTCGATCACCGCCCGCTGCGTCTACTGATACAGCAACAAGCCAAGGGCAAGCGTTTTCTGAATTTATTCGCCTACACCGGCAGCGCCACGGTGCATGCAGTCATCGGCGGCGCGGTATCCAGCGTCACGGTGGATATGTCCAATACTTACTTGGATTGGGCAAGACGCAATTTCGAACTCAACGGCATTTGCGGCGACCATAAGCTGGTGCGCGCCAATTGCTTGCAATGGCTGGCGGAACAAGCCCGTTCCAAACAAAAACCGCAATTCGATCTGATCTTTCTCGATCCGCCGACTTTTTCCAATTCCAAGAAAATGGACGAAGCGCTCGATATTCAGCAAGACCACGTGCAACTGATCCGCAATGCCGCAGCGCTGCTCGCGCCGGGCGGAATACTCTATTTCTCGACCAACTTCCGCCGCTTTCAAATGGATAAGGATGCATTGAGCGGCTTGGCCGTTGAGGATATGAGCGCCAAGACGATCCCGGAGGATTTTAAGCGCGATAGCAGGATTCATTATTGCTGGAGAATTTCTCAAAGATAACAACAGGAATGATCCCCTTCTTTGTTGCGGGTGATCTGTCGCGGAGAACAAATAATGGGAGTGTTTGCATGCAACAATGGTTTTTTCTTTTCGTCGCAATTGTCAGTGAAGTGATTGCGACTTCATGTTTGAAAGCATCGGAAGGATTTACCCGTTTATGGCCATCGCTGGCGGTCGTGGTCGGCTATTTGCTGGCATTCTATTTTTTGTCGTTGACGCTCAAAACCATTCCTGTGGGCGTGGCTTATGCGATTTGGTCGGGTGTGGGCGTGGTATTGATCGCATTGAGCGGTTGGTTTTTTCTCGGGCAATCATTGGATAAGCCGGCGATTATCGGTCTTGCGTTGATCGTGCTGGGGGTGGTGGTTATCAACGCTTTTTCCCGGACGGTTTCGCATTGATGCGAAACTTGTATTGGATACGGAATATCGTTATCGTAATTCGGCAAATTTTTTTAGTGATCATCGACCAGTATGAGTAAAGCATTTACCAAAGAAAGCGAAGACGAGGAAGAACCGGACAATTCGCCGAAACTGCCGCAAGGGGTGAAGAACTATATTACGCCGTCCGGGCACAAGCGCTTGAAGGAAGAATTCGACCGTTTGTGGAAAATTGAGCGTCCGGAGCTGGTTAAAACGATTACGTGGGCGGCATCCAACGGAGATCGCTCGGAGAACGGCGATTACATTTACGGCAAACGGCGTTTGCGCGAGATCGACCGCCGCTTGCGGTTTTTGTCGAAGCGGTTGGATAACGCAGAGGTGATCGATCCGGCGCAACGCGGCGATTGCGATCAAGTTTTTTTCGGTGCCACGGTGACAATTTGTAACGTGCGCGGTGACGAAAACACTTACAGCATTGTCGGCTTGGACGAGGTCGATCCGGGTCGCGGGCGCATCAGTTGGGTATCGCCGCTGGCGAGGGCTTTGCTTAAAGCGCGCGAAGGCGATACGGTGATGTTGCATACGCCCGCTGGTATGGAAGAGATAGCGGTGATTGAAATTCGCTATGAAGCGCTTGAGTAGCGTATCGGCCGTTTAGGAGAACATGATGAAAGCGATTTATTTCACGCAAGGCGGTTCCGCCGATGTATTGCAGTACGGAGAAGTGGATAAGCCCGCCGGTTGCGGCGCTACGCAAGCATTGATCCGCATTAAAGCAATCGGTGTCAATCCGATCGATTGTAAGTTGCGTGCCGCGCCGGAGCGTTTTCCGGTTGCTTTTCCCGTGATACCGGGCTGCGATGCCGCCGGAATTGTCGAAGCGGTGGGTGCGCAAGTTGAAAATTTCAAACCCGGCGACGAAGTATATTTTTCACAGCCCGGCTTCAATTGCCGCCAAGGTACGTACGCCGAATATGCGTGCGTCGATGCCGGTTTGCTGGCGTTAAAGCCGCGTGCGTTAACGTTTGAGCAGGCTGCTGCCGCGCCGCTGGTTTTAGTTACGGCTTGGGAAGCGCTGCACGACCGGGCGCGCATCCGCCAAAACCAAACGGTGCTGATTCATGCCGGTGCGGGTGGGGTGGGGCATGTTGCGATTCAGTTGGCGAAATTGGCGGGTGCGCGCGTCATTACGACCGTTAGCAGCGAGGAAAAGGCGATTTTCGTGAAACGGCTCGGTGCGGATTGGGCGATCAATTACCGCACGCAGGATGTCGTAGCGGAAGTTAAGCGCTATACGGCGGGAGAGGGCGTGGACATCGCGTTCGATACCGTCGGCGCCGCTGTGTTGCAAAGCTGTTTTCAGTGCGTCAAGCCGTACGGCGATGTGGTGACGATCTTGCAGCCTACCCCGGAAATGGACTGGAGCGAAGCAAGGAAGCGCAATGTGCGTTTTAGCCTGGAATTGATGCTAAGTCCCGTTTTGCTTGAATTGGAAGCGGCCAAGCGCCACCAAGGCGGCATTTTGCGGCAATGCGCTGCATTATTCGATGAAAACAAATTGAGCGTGAAAGTGGCGCAAACCGTTGCGTTGGCGGATGCGGCCGATGCCCATCGGATACTGGAGCAGAATCATCCGATGGGTAAGCTGGTGATGACAGTGTGATATGTGCCGATTGGCCGGTTTGCTGCTTGAATGCAAAAAACATTCCGATGATGAAGAGGGCGTTCCATTATTTTTTCAACGCTGCGAGCTGTTCTTTTAGCGATTTTATTTCTTCTTCTGCGCGAATTTGCGGTGTGATGTCATATTGAACGCCCAGAAAATAGAGTAAATTTCCTTTGGAATCAAAAAGCGGTGACATGAGTAAATGGTTATAGAACAGCTCACCGTTTTTACGATAATTTCTCAGAACGACCTCTATCGATTTTTTATTTTTGATCGCTTCGCGTAATTGAAGCACCCCTTCTTGATTGTGCTCATTTCCTTGTAAAAAGCGGCAGTTCTTGCCGACGGTTTCGGCTAATGTGTAGCCTGTAATTGCTTCGAATGCTTTGTTAACATAGACCAAAGGCATGTCGGGCTGATCGGGATCGGCCAGCGATACGCCATTGACACATGAATCAAGAATCTTGGACAGTACTTGCGGAATTAATCCAGGGTCTTTTTCAACGATAAAATCCATGATTTTTCTCCAGGTTGTTCAATAGGTGGTGGGCTTAATATAATGATCGATCGATAAATTACTTTAATCCGGCTTGATCGGTTTCAATCAGTTTCTTAATGTTATGCACCGTTCTTTCGGTGCCGTCCTGAACAGCGATACGAACGAGTTTCTCAAAAGGCCGTACGTGTAAATCAAGGCTAAGCAGTTCGAATATGAAGGTGATTTTGCTATCCGACGGATTGATCGATTCAATGACATAATCGCATCGATAGGGATTGGAAACGCCTTCGAAGCAAACACGCGCCCCCTCGTCAAAAGCTTTCACTTTGAATGTCGATTCAGAGCGATTGCCTTGATCGATGCGAACTTGCCGGCATACAGTCCCCAGTTTGATCGGACCATCGGTAAGCTTTTCCAATTCTTTGACTTCAGGGGACCATCGGGGATAATTAATCATCAAATCGGTGCCGATAAAATTGAAAAGCCGATTCGATGGAATTTTTACGATTGTGCTGGCCTTACCAATAACAGGGGTGTCTTTAAACAAACCAAGCATTGTATTCCTCCTGCATAGTTTTAACTAAACCAAATAAGTGTCTATTCCTGCAAGCAATAGATCATATTGTGCTTCCACGATCTCCTTGATGGCCAAAGCAGAGATCCCGGTGA
>SXJH01000210.1 GCA_005779435.1 Nitrosomonas sp.
CGATCAAATGGCGCACTTGGCAAAGATTTTTTCCAATACGCTTGGCGGTATCATGGTGGATGACAATCGAGTACCGTTGAGCGATAGCGGTATTCAAAGAAGCAAACAGCAGTTGATTGAAATACAGGCTTCCATGAAGAGGAATCATATTAATGCCGGTAGTTCGAGTGCATTGCGGTTATTTGTTTAAGTAAATTTATCGATAAAAACTAAAGATAATCCGCTAAATTTCCGTAAACGCACAAGCAAGGCGTTATGCTTCGATAGTAATTTATTTTGTAACATATAGTTATACTATTTTGTTTAATTGAAATTTCAGTAACTCGATCTATCATTTTGATAATAACCGACTGTTGAAATTGATATTAAGCAAGCGGATAAAAGCGCTAAGTCGGTGTGTATCGTTAAAATTTTAGTGAAGCGACAACTATGACCCAATCTTCGAATACTGATCAGCTTTTTACCCCCATCGAAGTTAAACTTGAATCCGGCAAGGATTATTATTGGTGTACCTGCGGCAGAAGCGGATCGCAACCGTTTTGCGACGGCTCTCACAAGAACACGGAATTGATGCCGAAGAAATTCAATGTGACCGAAACTAAAGATTATTGGTTATGTACCTGTAAGAAAACCAATAATGCACCTTTTTGCGATGGTACTCACCGCAAATAAATGATAAGCATTGGCCGATATCGAAACGCAATTATAAAAACTACGATAAGGCGATAGGGCACACAGCAGAATTTGGATTTGATTGCCAATTAATTCTTTTAACTGTTTGAAAAGTGATGTCGCTATGAAAGCTGAATTAGAGTCGCTGGAAGATAAGGTATTGTTACTTATCCAGTTGTACCGGGATGCTCGGGTGGAAAATAATCAATTGCGCAAGGCGCTTGCCACTTCACATGCGCAATGTGATGCGCTAAGTGAAAAAATGCATGTTGCGGCGGATCGGCTGGAAACACTTTTATTGGCATTACCGGATAATGAATAATAATACAGTGAATATTAGCATTATGGGGCGGGAGTTCTGTATTGCATGCCCGGCGGACAAGAAAGAAGAAATTGAATTGGCGGCTGCGTATTTGAACGAAAAGATTCAGGAAGTAAAAACGGAAGGAAAGGTGGTCGATTCGGATCGCGTGACCATCATTGCCGCATTAAAAATTACGCATGAGTTGCTGACACTGCGCGAGGGAAGCGGTTTTGACATGGACGAATTTAAGCGTAGAATTGTGGCGTTGAAGAAAAAAGTCGATGAAGTCATCGCAAATAAAGAGAGTTAGACGATTTGCGAAGCAACGGTTAATCCCTGCGGTGTTTGTTAAGGTTTATATTCTTTGAACCATTTTTATAAACTGGTTGTGGAGTTTAGCGATGCTGTTGTGCGTGCCTAATATGGCGTGCCTGATGTATCCGTGAAGCAACCGCCTTGGACCCTATGGTTCAAGAAACGACCTGACGGCATATGTGGGGAGCTTTTCGAGGACAAGGATGGCTATGAGTGAGCATCCTTGTCCTTTTAGTTTGCGCAGTGCATGTATATTTTCATGGTTCCAAAATATGCCATCCGCTAGTTCACCGAAGACGTTTCTGTTCGATATTGGCCGTGTTTTGCTTGATTTCGATTTTGAATCGTCGCTTGCGCAATTGGTATCGAACGATATTGAGAATCCTCACGATTGCATTTGCCAGGTGCTTGCGGGAAAAGATGCATTAGAGAAAGGGCTGGTGGATTCGGCGCAATATGCGCGATGGGCGCTGGATATTCTGCAAAGCGATGCGACGATTGAGCAATTTTATCGCGCGTGGCGGCAAATTTTCACATACAACCAATCGATGTGGGATTGCGTTGATAGAATTGCCGGCTGCGACCATGCATTGATTTTGATTTCCAATATCAATGCCATTCATTGTCCGTGGATTTTTGAAGCTTATCCGGGATTCGCTTTATTTAAGCATCGGATTCTGTCGTTTGAAATCGGCATGCTGAAGCCTGATCCGGCGATCTATCGGTATGCGATCGATGCTTTCAATCTTAATCCGGAAAACACGGTTTATATCGACGATCAGCCGCAAAATATCGCGACGGGGAAATCGATGGGATTTCAGTGTTGGCAATACGATATTCGGCATCACGCATCGTTTGAGGATTGGCTGCAGACTATTCTGATCGATGCCGATCGGTGAATAAACGATAAAGAGAGACGCTGATTAATTCGGCGAACGAGGTGATTTGTTCGTATAGCCGATAAATCGGTGTTTCCAAATATTATTTCTCGGCCAAGAAATGCTCGACCATCGCTTGCTTATAATCGATCTGACCGAACGAAACGTCTTTTAATTGACCTTTGCGATCGAACAAAATACACGAGGGCGTTCCTTGTAAGGCGAAGCGTTCGAATGTTTCGGCTTTCATGGTTTTTTGCGTCAAATAATGTTTGATTTGCTGCAGTACCGATTGCTTCTGGTCATCGCTGAATTTTTCAAATTCGGGTAAGAATGAGTGGGCATAACTCAATACGCGAGTATCGGTAACCGGTTCCGTTTCTGCGGCGACACGATCCATGCCGACAGTGTACGGTATTTTCCATGGAAGCCGATCTTGCGACAATATGCCATGGCGTTTGAGTGCGTTATAGGTTTCGCCGATTACCTCGCCCGTCGTGACTAATTTCTGCAGGTTTTCCAATGTGTTTTTATCGTAATCTTCGAATGCGGTAGCCAAGCCGATGACAGTCAAACCTTGTTGGTGGTATTTCTCATGCAAATCAATCGATTTGGGTAAAGAATAGAGAAAACATCCGGGGCAATTTACTTGGAAAACTTCAATCAGCACGACCGAGCCGATCAGGTCGGTTAACTCGATGGGGTCGCCTTGCACCCAGGTGCCCACTGCGATATCGGAAAGTGAGGGAATATTCATGGTTAAAATAGTTAAAATGAGCAAGAAATTTCGAGATATTACCGAAGCCGGGCGCTATCGTGCGGAATTTTGCCTTGCGTTGATCGGGATTTGTCAATAAGTTATTGAAGACATGAGTATTAAATTTATAACTTCGAAAGAATATGCGTTATTGGTTGATGAAATCCGAGCCCGATGAATTCAGTGTCGACGATCTCGAAGCGCTTCCCGATAAAACGATTGCTTGGGAGGGGGTGCGTAATTATCAGTCGCGCAATTTTATGCGTAACCAAATGGCGGTGGGAGATCAAGTTTTTTTCTATCATTCTTGCTGCAAAGAACCGGGTATTGCGGCAATCGCCGTTGTGAGCGCGTCTGCATACCCCGATGCGACACAATTCAACCCGGCAAGTAAATATTTCGATTGTAAGGCCGCAGTAGAAAATCCGCGCTGGTTCAACGTGGATATCACGTTAATCAATCGAACGCGCTTGATTCCGATTAAAGAGTTAAGGAAATACCGGGAATTGCAAAGAATGCGCGTGTTGCTGCCCGGAAATCGGCTGTCGATCACGCCGGTCGATCCGGCGGAGTGGCAATTTATCATGACAATTCTATAAAGGCCGTTCGATGGAATGGTGGCCGATTTACCTGACAACCGGTGCGTTTGTCGGTTTTTTTGCGGGCTTATTGGGTATCGGCGGCGGTTTGATTATTGTCCCGGTGCTGATCGCTGCGTTTACTGCACAAGATTTTCCTGCTGATCGCATTATTCATCTGGCGTTGGGTACTGCCATGGCGACCATTATTTTTACATCGGCAGCCAGCTTGCGTACGCATCATCGGCATCGTGCCGTCGATTGGCACATTGTCAGGAACATCACGCCGGGAATTCTGTTGGGTACTTTTTTGGGCGCAACGCTGGCGAGTTCGATGACAAATCAATGGTTGAGCGTTATTTTTATTGTGTTCGTGTTTTATGCCGCTACACAAATGCTGTGGCAATTTAGGCCCAATCCGATGTTTCGTTTGCCGGGGAGGTTGGGATTGATGCTTGCCGGGGCTGCGATTGGCGTTTTATCGAGTTTGGTTGCAATCGGCGGCGGCTTGCTGTCGGTGCCGTTCCTGACGCTTTGCAGAGTCAAACTTCAG
>SXJH01000031.1 GCA_005779435.1 Nitrosomonas sp.
AGTTCGTGCGCGGCGATGCGATAGCCGGTATCTTGATTATGCTCATTACCATCGTGGGCGGTTTGATCGTCGGCGTGATGCAGCACGATATGGAGTTAGGCGCCGCCGCGAAAAATTATACGTTGCTGACCATCGGCGACGGCTTGGTCGGACAAATTCCTTCGCTGATTATTTCGACCGCCGCCGGTATGGTAGTCAGCCGCGTTACCACCGATGAGGATTTGGGCGAGCAGGTGATGAGCCAATTGTTCAATCAGCCGCAAGTTCTGGTGATCACCGCAGTCATCATCGGCATCATGGGATTGATTCCCGGCATGCCGAATTTCGTGTTTCTGCTGATCGCCGCAACGCTGGGCGGTATCGCTTATTCGAAGCGGGCCAAACCCGCTGCGCAGACGCTGCCGACAACAACGCCGGAAGCGCCAACGCTGGAAAGAACCGATGCAAGCTGGGAAGACGTTACGCCGATCGATACCTTGGGGTTGGAAGTGGGTTACCGGCTGATTCCGTTGGTCGATAAAAACCAGCAAGGCGATTTGCTTAAGCGGATTAACGGCATTCGCAGAAAGTTTGCACAAGATATCGGGTTTCTGCCGCCGGTGATTCATATCCGCGATAACCTGGAGCTGAGACCCAATGCCTATCGAGTGACGTTGAAAGGATCGGTCATCGGTCAAGGCGAATCCTATTCCGGCATGTATCTGGCGATCAACCCGGGCCGTGTCACCATGCAATTGCCCGGCACGGAAACGACCGATCCGGCATTCGGTTTGCCTGCGGTATGGATCGAGGCGAATTTGCGCGAGCAAGCGCAACTTAACGGGTATACCGTGGTTGACGCCAGCACCGTGGTGACGACGCATATTAATCATTTGATTCATTCGTATACCGCCGAGCTGTTGGGCAGACAGGAATTGCAGAAATTGTTCGATCATTTGAATACGCAAATTCCTAAACTGATCGAGGATCTGGTGCCCAAGCTGCTGCCGATGTCGACCGTGCAGAAAGTGTTGCAGCATTTGCTGGAAGAGGGCGTTCATATACGCGATATGCGCACCATTGTCGAAGTGCTGACCGAGCATGCAACGCAAACGCAAGACGCCGTCGAACTGACGGCAAAAGTCAGGGCGGCGTTGGGTCGCGCCATCGTCGATCAGTTTTTCCCAGCCGGTGCGGATATCCAGGTAATGAGCTTGCACCACGAATTGGAAAATATTTTGACCCAGGTGATGCAAACCAGCGGTACGCAAGGCCCCGGGATAGAGCCTGGGCTTGCGGATACGTTGTTGCGCGAAGCGCGTGAAGCCGCTCAACATCAAGAGAAATTGGGATTGCCGATCGTATTGCTGGTTCCCGGCGCGATTCGTTTCCTGCTGGCCAAGTTCCTACGCCGCGCATTACCGCAATTGCGGGTATTAGCGCATTCCGAAGTTCCCGATTCGCGAAGAATCAAAATCACTTCCATCGTCGGAGGTAACAAATGAAAGTAAAACGATACCTTGCAGCCACATCTCGTGAGGCCTTGCGTCAAGTCAAAGAAGAGCTTGGCGACAGCGCCGTTATTTTATCCAACCGCAAAACCAGGGACGGTGTCGAAATCATGGCGCTGGCGGATTCCGATATGTCGAATCTGGTGCAATCGGCGCCATCGGCACCGGCATCGCCGTCTCCCGGCATTGCGCAGTATGAGCGAAATCAGGCGTTCGACGCTGCGGAATCGTATACAAAGTTGATGCCGCCCAACAACGATTCGGTGGAAATGCCCAAGTTATACGGAAACGAGATGTCCGCATCCATGGCGCGCGACATCATCGCCGAGATTCAGGCGATGAAATCGACGCTGGAAGATCAACTGGCAACCGTTGCCTGGGGAAATTTCACGCAGCGCAGCCCGGAAAAAGCCAAGCTGCTGCGCACCATGCTGGATTCCGGCTTCAGCCCGTTATTGTCGCGTCGATTGATCGATAAATTGCAGGCCAACGCGGATTATGAGCAGAGCCTGAAACAGGCGATGTCCGCGCTGGCATACAATCTGCGCACTGCCGCAGCCGACGAAATGATCGAAAAAGGCGGGGTGTATGCATTGGTGGGGCCGACGGGCGTCGGCAAAACCACGACCACGGCAAAATTGGCTGCGCGTTGCGTTATCCGGCACGGCGCCGATAGGGTGGCGCTGCTGACGACCGACAGTTACCGTATCGGCGGGCATGAGCAATTGCGCATTTACGGGCAATTGCTCGGTATCCCGGTGCGCACGATCAAAGATACCGAAGATTTGCAATTGACGCTGTCGGAGTTGAGCCATAAGCACATGGTGCTGATCGATACGGTGGGCATGAGCCAGCGCGATCAAATGGTGGCGCAGCAAATCAGCATGCTGAGCAATTGCGGTACGGACGTCAAACGCATGCTGGTCATGAGCGCGGCGTCGAACGGCAAAACGCTGGACGAAGTCATTTCGGCCTATGAAAAGAACGGCATTCACGGTTGCGTAATCACCAAAGCCGATGAGGCGGCGAGCCTCGGCGTGGCATTGGATGTCGTGATTCGCAGAAAGCTGACGCTGCATTATGTCGCCAACGGGCAAAAAGTCCCGGAAGATATTCATGCCGCCAATCCGCGTTACTTGTTGCACCGGATTTTTAAGGCAAATGCGAAAGATTCGGCCTTTACGCTACAGGACGCCGAGTTTGCGCTGATTATGGCATCGAAGCAAAGCAATGAATTGCACGCACCGGATGAGCGCGCCATTGCGGGATTCAATTATGACTAGATTGGTGCAGCAAGATCAGGCGGCCGGTTTGCGCGATCTGGCGTTATTCCGGGCACCGGATGCGGCGCGCGTGTTCACGATTGCCGGAGGTAAGCCGCGCGTCGGGAAAACCAGCGTAGTCATCAATCTGGCCAATGCATTGGCGCAGGACGGCCGACGTGTTTTATTGATCGACGAGAATCCGTGTCATAACAATATTTGCACCAGTTTGGGATTGCAGGCGCGTTTCGATTTGCTTCATGTGATTCATCGCGACAAACGCATGGATCAAGTGCTGTTGCAGGGGCCGGATAACATTACGATTTTACCCGCCATGCGCGGTATTCAAGCCTTGAATAAATTAAGCCCGCTTGAGGAGTCGTGGCTTATCAACTGTTTTACGGAGCTGAAGAATGCGGTCGATATCGTATTGATCGATACGGCAATGACCGGAACCAGCTATGTATTGCCGCTCAGTTTGGCGTCCGAACATGTTGTTATCGTGATTTCCGGGTCGGCGTCGTCGCTTACCGGAGCTTATGCGCTGATTAAGATCATGAATCAGGAGTATGCCAAGCAGAATTTCCTGATTATGGTGAATAAAGTCGATTCGGAAGTCGAGTCGCTGGCGCTGTATCAGAATTTATACAAGGTGGCTAGGCAGTATTTGTCGGTGTCGCTTGAGTACGCCGGTTTTATCCCGAACGATGAGAAATTGCGCCAGGCGGGTCAATTATGCCAACCGATTTTGGAGACACACCCGGTATCGCCGGCGGCGTTAGGTTTCAGGTATTTGGCGCAGAATATTTTGCGTTCGTCGTGCCCGGATAAATTAAGCGGGGGAATTGATAATTTTATGCAACGATTGATTCGAACCAGCCATTTGAGCATGGCTAATTTAACGGTGTGATTGATATGTATACAGCAACTGGAACCAGCGAAATTGATAAAGAGCAGTTTATTATTGAATTCACGCCATTGGTGAAGCGCATTGCCTATCACATGTTGACGCGCTTGCCGGCGAGCGTGCAGGTTGACGATTTGATTCAGGCAGGGATGATCGGTTTGCTGGATGCAATCAGCCGGTACGAAGGTTCGTATGGCCGTCAATTCGAGAGTTATGCAGCCCAGCGCATTCGCGGTTCCATTTTGGACGAATTGCGTGAAGCCGATTGGCTGCCGCGCAGCATCCGCAAAAAAATGCGCTCGATTGAAACGGCGGTCAGTTTGCTGGAGCAACGCAACGGCTGTCCGCCAAGCGAGCAGGAGTTGGCCAAAGAACTGAACATGACGTTGGACGAATATCACGAGACATTGCAAAGCGCGCGCGGCGCTCAATTGATTTATTACGAGGATTTTCAGCAGGACGACGAAGAGCCTTTTCTCGACCGTCTTTGCTCCGATTCGGAAAGCGATCCGCTCAATGCATTATTGGACGACAATTTCCGCACGCAACTGATTGCCGCCATCGATAATCTGCCTCCCCGCGAAAAGCAGGTCATGGGTATGCATTACGAGCAGGAAATGAATTTGAGGGAAATCGGCGAAGTGCTTGGCGTGAGCGAGTCCCGGGTTTGTCAGTTGCATACTCAGGCGATTGCCCGCTTGCGCAGCCGTATGAGAAATATTTGAGGAAACGCTGATTCATTCGGCGAACGAGATGAAACGCGAGGCGCACGGAACGCAGCAACCGAAACCTATCGACAAGATAGGCGAGGCGGCGAGTGCCGCGCAACGAAGCGATTCGCTCGTGCAGCCAATTAATCAGTGTCTCCTTAAGTTGTTGTCAAAATATCCAAATTCCATTGGATGCCGCGATGAATAAAAAGAATAAGATGGATTTGAACAGCGTTGCCGGTATTTCTCTGGCATTCGCGGCGATTGTCGGCGGGCAAATCCTGGAGGGCGGACATATCGGATCCTTACTGCAGCTTGCGGCCTTTTTGGTCGTCATGGGCGGGACTGTCGGCGCGGTTTTGCTGCAAAGCCCGGTTAAAGTTTTTGTCAGCGGCATCAAGATGGGCGTGTGGGTTTTTTATCCGCCGGATCATTCTCCGCAAAAAATAATCAAGCAAATTGCCGGCTGGGCTTATATTTCACGCAAGGAAGGATTATTGGTGCTGGAAACGCAAATGTTTTCCATTAAAGATCCATTGATTAAAAAAGGGCTGCAATTATTAGTGGACGGCAGCCCGCCGGAAAAATTGCGCGAAGCTTTGGAAATCGATATCGCCGCATTGGAAGCGCATCGGCGGCAATCCGCGCGAGTGTGGGAGGCTGCGGGCGGTTATGCGCCGACAATCGGGATTTTGGGTGCAGTACTCGGACTCATTCATGTCATGGAAAATTTATCCGATCCCGATCTGCTGGGCAGCGGTATCGCGGTGGCTTTTGTGGCGACGATTTACGGCGTGGGATTGGCTAATCTGGTTTTCTTGCCGATAGCGAATAAGTTAAAGAGCATTATTAATGAGCAATCGGTGCTGCAAGAAATGATAGTCGACGGATTTGTCGCAATTGCAAACGGCGAGAATCCAAGGCTGATAGAAAACCGCTTGCAGGGATATCATATTTAATTCCGAATCCGGCGCTCATGCTGAAAAATAAACGCAGGCGAAGCGACGACTCGAGCGATAATCATGAGCGCTGGCTGGTTTCATACGCCGATTTCATAACGCTGCTGTTTGCCTTCTTCGTTGTCATGTATGCCGTTTCATCGGTGAACGAGGGTAAATACCGTGTGCTCAGTTCGTCGCTGGTGAATGCATTCAAAAGCAATCAATCGCCGAGCTCTCCGCCGTCGTCCGAATTTTCTCCGCTGCAGAATCAATATCCGAATCAAGGCGACCCGATCAAATTGACGGAGAATATGAGCGCCCATAAAGCAAAAAAGCAGGAAAAAATGAAGGGCATGGCCAAAAATATCCTGAATGCATTGGAGCCTTTGGTTAAAGACGGTCAAGTACGGGTTACGCAGAATGCTTTGGGAATTTCCGTCGAAATCAATGCCAGCGTGCTGTTTTCCCCAGGGCAAGCCAGGCTTGCCGAGAGCTCCAGCCTGACGTTGCAAGCGATTGCGAGTCAAATTAAAGGGCACGAGCACGAAATACGCGTGGAAGGCCATACCGATAACTTGCCGATTCATACGGAAAATTATCCATCGAATTGGGAGCTGTCATCCGCGCGCGCGAGCAGCGTGATCAGATTGTTTGTGGAAAAAGGGGTCGAGCCGCATCGGCTCACAGTGATTGGGCACGGCGAGAATAAGC
>SXJH01000032.1 GCA_005779435.1 Nitrosomonas sp.
ACAATCAAGATCAGTTGGCTTCCGTAATCGGCCACGAAGTCGGTCATGTATTGGCTCGGCACAGCAATGAGCGCATGTCGCAGAAATTAGGCGCGCAAATAGGCATTTCATTAATTGCCGCCGTCGCTGCGCCAAGAACGCCAATGGGACAAACGGCACTGAGTTTGCTGGGCATCGGCACACAATACGGCTTAATCATGCCTTTCAGCCGCCTGCATGAAAGCGAAGCGGATCGCATCGGCGTCGAGCTCGTCGCAAAAGCGGGATTCGATCCGGCAGAAAGTATTACGCTGTGGCAAAAGATGGCGTCAGCAAGCCAAGGATCGCAACCTGCCGAATTTTTATCGACTCACCCATCGCACGAAACACGCATCGAAGATTTGCAAGCGCTGCTGCCCAACGCCACGCGCATCATGCAACAAGCCCGTGCTGCGGGCAGACATCCCAATTGCACGAAATAGCATTTTCAATTGCGCAAATGACACAAACACTTTGATAACGATGCGGTTTTCTTTTCATCGTCGAATTAAACTGTGTATACTTTGGAAGATTTTTCATTTTAGATACAAGTTATTGAGATTCTAGGGCTAATAGCTGAAATAAATGACAAAACCAAAGCATCATGATTGAGCGGCGCAATTTTTACCGAATCCTTCATATTCAACCGGATGCATCTTTTGCGGTGATACGGGAAAGTTACCGCGTTTTGATGCAGGCGCACGAGAGCCGTTCCGATTTGCGCGAAGCCGATTGGGATTTCGGTCTGCTCAATATCGCCTATAAGACATTGCAAGATCCGCAGTTGCGAGCGACATACAACCGCGAGCTGTTAAAGCGTTATCCCATTAAAACCCTGAGCCAGGGCGCGTTCGGCATCAGCGCGGAGCATGCGTTTCATCGGACTTCGAAGAAACGCCCCCCGCATCGGAACCGGCGCAACTACTATCGAATACTCCAAGTTCAGCCCGATGCGCCAAGCGCCACAATTTCAGCGACTTATCGGGTATTGAAACAAAATGGGCAGCAGGACGGCGCATTGCTCGACGAGGCCTACAATATTCTTGCCGATCCCGTTTCCCGCGAGCAATACGATACCATTTTCTCGAGCTACGCCTTGCGAGGCAAAAAGAAACCGGCTACGGTCAATCCCGATCTGCCGACACCGCCGGAAGCGATGGATCATGCAACAACATTCTCGCCAAATTCATATCGGACAAGCGGTTTCAGTCATTGCTTGTTTTGCGATACGCCGTACGTTCCGCAAAGCGGATACTATCAGCACGAGACTTGCTTGGAATGTGCAAGCCCGCTGCATCGGCTGCAACATGACAACCCCGAAACATCGCGTCGGCTGCTAAGGCGCATTCATATCGCAGGGGAATTTTCATTTTACTTGTTTTGGCCCAGTGCGCCTTATCTTGGGATTTTTCAGGATCTTTCGGCGGCGGGAATACGTTTTCTTACCCCTACGACGCTTGCTGCCGGCGATGTGATTAAAATCGATGCGCCCAATTTTCAAGCCGTAGCCGAGGTAACGCATACACGGAATGAGGCGGACGGCCTGTCGGTCGGCACCCGTTTCGTTGCGGTGAAATTCGACCGGCAGTACGGAAATTTTGTAAGCGCGCACGCATAGCAGCGCGGCCCGCTCTCGAAGCAATCGATATTTACTATGAATTCCGGGCTTCTCGGAATGACAAATCCGGAATAATTCAGCGACTCCCTAAATCAAGTTCACCGGAATCTTAAAATAGGCCACGCCGTTGTCTTCCGGCGGCGGCAAATAGCCCGCCCGGATGTTTGCCTGTATCGATGGCAACAACAAAGTCGGCATTTCCAGCGTCGCATCTCGTTTATGGCGCATTGCCACAAAATCGTCTTCGCCGATACCGTCATGCACATGAATATTGTTTGCACGCTGTTGCGCAACCGTGCTTTCCCACTGCACGGCACGCGCGGTTGGCGGATAATCGTGGCACATCAACAGCCGCGTTTGCGGCGGAAATGCCAATATTTTTTGGATGGAACGGAAAAGCCGCCGCGCGTCGCCGCCGGGAAAATCCGCGCGCGCAGTGCCCACATCCGGCATGAAAAGCGTATCGCCGACAAAAACGGTGTCCTCGAATTGATACGCCAAATCCGCCGGTGTATGGCCGGGCACGAAAAGAACTTTTGCCGTCAACGCTCCCACGCTGAATACTTCGTCATCGTCAAACAAATGATCGAAGTGACGCCCGTCGGGTATGAACTCATCGCCGAGATTGAAAATCTGCTTGAAGGTTTTTTGCACCTCGGGAATGCCGCTACCGATACCGATCTTCCCGCCCAATCGGCTTTTCAAGTACCCGGCGGCGGATAGATGATCGGCATGAGCATGCGTTTCCAAAATCCACGCAACGGATAATCGCTGCGACTGAATGAATGCGACCAATTTATCGGCCGATTTTGTGCTCGTCCTGCTGGCCTTGGGATCGTAATCCAAAACGGGATCGACAATGGCGCAACTTCCGCCCGGTTGATCGAAAACAACGTAACTGACAGTCCAGGTCGATGAATCGAAGTGCGCATGAATATTGGGTTTCATTTTAGTTATCGGCGGCGGTTAAGGCCATATTCTCGTTAATTGATTAAACATATAGTATTCATGGCTATAATAAGGACTTTTGGTGATATTTCCAATGAGAGAAAGTAAATATGCATTCTGATGTAAATTGGTTTTCGGGAATGGCGTTGGCGGGCGGCCTCGTCATCGGCGCCGCAACGGCGTTATTGCTGCTGGTTAACGGACGCATTGCCGGCATATCGGGAATTATAGGCGGATTGTTCCGTATGCAAACGGGCGATATCGGTTGGCGCGCCGCTTTTATCGCTGGCTTGCTGTTGTCGGCAACCGCCTGGCAATTTTTTCATGCGCTGCCGGAAATACGCATTGAAACGAATTATATGCTATTAGCGGCGGCAGGCTTATTGGTCGGTTACGGCACTCGTCTGGGTTCCGGCTGCACCAGCGGTCATGGCGTTTGCGGCATATCGCGGGGATCGCCGCGCTCAATTGCGGCAACGATCACTTTCATGGCAACCGGTTTTGCAACGGTATATTTAATTCGGCACATTATCGCTTAATCCGACACAATGGCGAAGAAATACAAATGATTACTATCGTATCGATGCTTGCGGGCATTATCTTCGGTTTCGGGCTTATTTTATCCGGCATGGTCAATCCGGCTATCGTTC
>SXJH01000211.1 GCA_005779435.1 Nitrosomonas sp.
CAATGGCGTGGTATTGCCACCCGCTATGCCAAGAACCTCTCTTCATTCATCGCCATCGTCCAGATTCGTTGTCTCGCACTATGACTCATAATCTCATGACGATATTATCTAAGGGGGGTTTCAAGTTAAATTAGCTCCGGCAGAGCCGGAGGCTTATCACCTTGATGTGGCTCAATAGATCCGGACACACCAGTTAAGAGAAAATAATCTTAATTGGAGGAAGAAATGGAAACGAGGAAACAATATACAAAGGAATTTAAACTGGATGCAATCAGTCTGACCAGGTCACTGAGCTTGATCAAAGCAACCGATATGCAATCCATGCCGCCATAAAATAAACACCGTATGTCCGCAACGTATCTTGGTAAAATAATCTTCTTATGAAAGCGCCCTCCTTAAATGCATAGCTTTAGCCCGAAAAAGATTACTTTTATTTTGATGCTGGCAGTTACCATCCTGGTTTACTGGTACGGCGGCGGCAAAAAAGAAGCTCAAGAAAACCAATATCGAACGCGCATTGCCGAGCACGGCGACATCGTTCAAACCATTTCCGCCAACGGCACATTGACGCCGGTGGTGCTGGTCAATGTCGGTACGCAGATTTCCGGCACGGTGGCAAAGTTGCACGCGGACTATAACGATCATGTCGAGACAGGCCAGATATTGGCCGAATTGGATCCGGCGCTATTGCGCGCGCAATTGCAGCAATCCAAGGCCAATCTGCTGAGTTCGCAAACCGCGTTGAAAATTACGCAAAGCAAGTTAAAGCGCCAGCGCATACTCAAGGAAAAGGAATTTGTATCCCCGGAAGCGTTGGAAATGGTTGAGCAAGAAACCGAGGCGGCGCGCGCGCAACTGGCGATTCATCAAGCGCAAGTCGATCGCGACCAGGCCAATCTCAATTACAGCATCATCCGTTCGCCGATTTCCGGGGTCGTCATTGCGCGCGATGTCGATATCGGTCAAACCGTCGCGGCCAATTTTCAAACGCCGACGTTGTTTAAAATCGCCAAGGATTTGCAGCAAATGCAGATCAATATCAGCGTGGCCGAAGCCGACATCGGGCAATTGCATATCGGTCAGACCGTTAACTTCACCGTCGATGCCTATCGGCACCGCAAATTCACCGGCACGGTGAAACAAGTGCGATTGAATCCGACCATTCAGGAAAATGTGGTCACGTATAACGTCGTCGCGATGGTCGACAATCGGGATGGCGCCTTATTGCCGGGGATGACGGCCAATATCCATTTTATCGTGATGCAAAAGACCGATGTTCTGCGTGTGCCCAACGCCGCGCTGCGTTTCCAACCGAAAGATCCCGATAGCGGCGATGCCGGAAAATCCATTGCGCCGGGCAATTCCCCCCGCGTATTTGTATTGACCGGCGGTAAGCCTGCACCGGTCGATGTCGCTACCGGCATTACCGATGGCAATCACACCGAAATCCTCAGCGGCGAAATAAAACCGGGCGATAAAGTGATCGTCAGCGAAGCCACGGACAAAAAAGAATCGGAAAGCAAATTCAAACTGCGGGTTTTCTGATGCCCTCGCTGCAAACCGCTCATTCGACCGAACCGCTGATTCGCATCGAAAATCTGTGCAAAAGCTACAGTTTGCAAGATGCCGACGGCGGCACCATCACCAATCAGGTATTGTTCGATATCAATCTGGCCATTTATCCCGGCGAATTTGTCGCGATCATGGGGCAGTCGGGTTCCGGCAAATCGACGCTGATGAACATCCTCGGTTGTTTGGATACGCCGACCGGCGGTTCGTATCGGCTATCCGACCGGAATGTCGCGACGCTGTCCGGCAACGAACTGGCGCGCATACGCAATCAAAACATCGGGTTTGTGTTTCAAGGCTTTAATTTGCTCAAGCGCATGACCGCGCTGGACAATGTCGCAACGCCCTTGCTTTATGCCGGTATCGGCCGTGAGCAAAGCCGCAAGCGCGCATTGGAGCAACTGCGGCAAACCGGCTTGGAAAATTTCGCCATGCACCACCCCAACCAACTGTCCGGCGGCCAGCAGCAACGTGTTGCAATCAGCCGTGCATTGATCAATCGTCCGCCGCTGATTCTGGCCGACGAGCCGACCGGCAATCTGGATACGCAGACCAGTGCGGAAATCATGGCGTTGTTCGAGCAATTGAACCGCGAACAAGGCATTACCATCGTATTGATAACCCATGAAAACGATATCGCGGCGTATGCCAAGCGCTTGATCCGTCTGAAAGACGGTCATGTGGTATTGGATCAAACCCGAGAATCCGCATCGTGAACTTTACTGCAATCGTCGGCGAGGCGCTGCGCGCGTTGCGGCAAAACCGACTGCGCACCGGATTGACCATGCTCGGCATGATCATCGGCGTTGCCGCCGTGGTGCTGATGCTCTCCATCGGTCAAGGCGCGCGCACCAAAATCAACGAAACCATTGCGGAAATGGGCAGCAATCTTTTTCTCGTCGTGCCCGGCGCGACATCCTCGGGCGGCTTCAGTTTCGGCAGCGGCAGCGTGCGCACATTGACCATCAACGATAGTTATGCGGTCGCCGAATTATCGTCGGTACGCGCCACCGCACCGGTGACTTCCGGCACCGTGCAGCTCAATTACGCGGCGAAGAATTGGAGCACCATCGTCACCGGCACCACGCCCGATTATTTCGTCGTGGGCAAGTGGAAAATGGAATCGGGTACCGCTTTTACCGAATCGGATTTGCGCTCTGCGGCGCGCGTGGCGGTATTGGGCTCGATTACGGCGAAAAACCTGTTCGGCGATGAAGACCCTGCCGGCAAAACCGTGCGTATCGCCAACCGACCTTTTCTGGTTGTAGGCGTGTTGATGGCAAAAGGACAGAGCCTGACGGGACGCGACCAGGACGACAATGTATTTATCCCGATCACCACCAGCGAGCGGCAAATCACCGGCAATCAATTCCCTGGCTCGATCCGCTATATGCTGGTGCAAGGCAATTCCGACGACGAAATGGATCTCGCGGAACTGGAAATCACGCAGTTATTACGTCAGCGCCACCGTCTCGCCACAGGCAAGGACAACGATTTCACGGTACGCAACTTGACGGCGATTGCCGATGTGGCGACCAATGCCGCCAAAATCATGTCCATCGTATTAGGCGCGATTGCATCGGTTTCCCTGCTGGTGGGCGGTATCGGCATTATGAACATCATGCTGGTTTCGGTCACCGAATGCACCCGCGAAATCGTCATCCGTATGGCCATCGGTGCCAATCAACGCGCAATCCTGACGCAATTTCTTCTGGAAGCCGTCATGATTTGCATCATGGGCGGGATCATCGGTTTAGTGCTGGGTATCGGCGGCGCTTGGTTAGTCAGTCAATTTGCTGATATGCTGATCGTCATTACGCTGGGCATGGTGGGTTTGGCATTTCTATTTTCTTCCGCAGTCGGCATTTTCTTCGGATTTTATCCCGCTAAAAAAGCCGCTGCGCTCAAACCTGTCGATGCGTTGCGCTATGAGTAATACCCTACATTTGTTTTTCAGATTAACAAGGAATCGTTGATGACGACCAAAGAGCGCCCTACTTCCGATTTTCTGGCAATCGTCGTTGTCGAGCATAAAAAAGAATCGATGACGGTCGGCGAAATCAAGAATGCGCTGCATGAGCGCGGTTTTGGAATTTTGCTGGCGATTGCGGCAATACCGATTTGCCTCCCGGTGCCGGTGCCGCCCGGCTACACCACTATTTTTTCCATTCCGTTATTCATTTTTTCCATCCAAATGGTGCTCGGCATGCGAGTACCGTGGCTGCCTGCCTGGATTGAAAAAAAGAGCATAAAACGCGAAAGCCTGGAAAAAATAATCGCCAAAGCAAATCCCTGGCTCAAAAAGATCGAGCATCGCATGCAACCGCGCATGACTTATATCAGCGTACACACCTGGGAACGCATTATCGGCATTTTTGCTTTTGTTTTTGCTTTATCCATTTCACTGCCGATCCCCTTGACCAATTTTCCGCCGGGATGGGGAATACTCGTCATGTCGCTCGGGCTTTTGAATCGCGACGGCGTAACGATATTGATCGGCATGATCATCGGCACCATCGGCATCGGCATCACCATGATTGTTTTGGTCATGCTGTGGATGGGGATGTCGCTGCCTTCGTTTTATTGAATCATATTCACAAAAAATTCATTTATTAGCAGTTTTCCGACAAGCGATCGCTTGCGGCATGTTATAGTCGCTATCGTGACAAGTTCACAAGAGCAGTACTTTTTAAAATATTTTAAGGAAATTGTAATTAAATGAAACTTTCAGCATTCTTTGTGGCAACACTCTTTGCATTGACATTGGCAGCTTGTGGTAAACCTACGGCTCCGGAAAGTGCAAGTTCCGATAATTACGGCACAACTCATGAAGGTAAGCCGGCTGAAGGTCGCAATGAGCTTGAGGAATAGTTTGAAAGCTATTTTTCAACCGTCATCATCAGTGTTTTAACTGATTACGATGATACCCTGTAGGATCTGTTTATCGCTCCTACAGGCGTTAAAAATCAAACACAAGCTTATAGTTTAAAAGAAACGTCCCTCAATACCCGATTTTAGCCATCTCCCGTCCTCTCTTCTCATTCACGGTAGCAAGCAGTACAAGACCGAAGATAAAAAACACCAGCGTGCTGAGCAACGCAATCCGGTGATCCCCTGCAAATAAATAAATCATGCCGCCATACGTCAACGGCCCGATGATTGCGGATAATTTCGTCGCCAATCCCCATAATCCGAAAAACTCACCTTGCCGCCCTTCCGGGGTGAATTGCCCGACCAGCGCCCGTCCAGCCGATTGCGCGCCGCCGAGCGCCGTGCCGATCAAGTTCGCGGCGACCCAAAACAACCATTCTTCCACCGCAAAATATGCGCACAGAATCGCCACGATCCAGATTAACAACGTAATGGCAATACAGCGTTTCGAGCCGATGCGGTCTTGCAGATGGCCGAACAAAAATGCGCCGACGGCTGCCGTGACATTGACCACCATAATCAGCATGATGGTGTCCTGGGTTTTGAATCCCATCACTTCTTGCGCATACACCGCCGCCAGCACGATGACGATATAAATCCCGGCATAGTAACCGGTCAGCGCCCCTAAGAAGCGGAACAAATCGGTATGCAGCCGGGCTTGCCGCCAGGTTGTATTGAGCCGTTTAAAGCCTTCGCGTATCGCCTTCGTACCATCGAACGAAGCGGAAACATCGACCCGCTCGCGCAGCCACAGCAAAGTCGGCAATGCGGCAAGCGCAAACAGCACCGCCACGATCAGGTTGGTCACCGGCACATAATCGGCAGCCGCCATGCCCTGTTCTTCCGCATACGTAACGTAAAACAAGCACAGCACCAGCGACAGCAAGCCGCCGAAATAACCGAGCGCCCAGCCGTAACCGGAAAGCCGCCCCATCGTCTCCGGCGTGCCGATTTCCGGCAGAAAAGCCGCGATCAGGTTCTCGCCGCTGGAAAACATGAACGTCGCCAGAATCACCAGCACCACCGCCAGCGCGATGTCACCCGGCCCGGCGAAATACAGCAGTGCGGTAAACACCACGCAACCGATGGTGGTGGCCGTCAAGAAGCGTTTTTTCGCCCCGGAATAATCGGCAATCGCACCCACCACCGGCGCGCTGAGCAATACCAGCATGTTGGAAGCCGCGATGGTTAATGTCCAAAGCAGGGTCGCGTGCCCGTTGCCGCTACCGGCAGCGATCACACCGACAAAATAGGCATTGAAAATGGCGGTCAGAATGACCGTGGTAAAACCGGAATTGGCGAAGTCGTACATGCACCACGCGAAACGCTCGCGGCGCGTGGCGGGTTCGGTCGAATTGAAGGGCGATGCCATTAATTGGGGCTATTTGCCGACCATCTGCTCCGGCACCACCCAGGCGTCGAATTGCTCCGCCGTGACATAGCCGGTAGCGATTGCGGCCGCTTTCAAGGTTGTGCCTTCGCGGTGCGCTTTTTTGGCGATCTCGGC
>SXJH01000212.1 GCA_005779435.1 Nitrosomonas sp.
AAAATCGCGTTCCAATAAAGTGGGTATGGCGCCGCAATGCCGGTAGGCTTTTTCCAGCAAGCGCCACACCGGATCGATCACGTCCGCGCCATGCGTATCGACGATCAAATCCTCCGCTTCCCGGTAATGCCCGGCAACGTGGATATAACGGATGCGCTCAGCGGGCAATTGCCGCAGAAAAACCTCGGCATCGTAGCGATGATTGACGCTGTTGACATAAATATTATTGACGTCGAGCAATAGATCACAATCCGCTTCCTGCAGTACCGCATTCAGAAAATCGATTTCTTCCATCCGTTTGCCGGGTGCGGCGTAGTAAGAAACATTTTCCACGGCGATGCGCCGTTCCAATATGTCTTGCACACGCCGGATGCGGCTTGCCACGTAATGCACCGCTTCTTCGGTAAAAGGAATCGGCATCAGATCGTATAAATGTCCGTCGTCGCTGCAATAACTGAGGTGCTCGCTGTAATAGCGGATATGGTGCTCTTTTAGAAAACGCTTCAACCGCTGCAGAAAGGCCTCGTCCAATGGCGACGGGCCGCCGATCGAGAGCGACAATCCATGACAAATGAAAGGAAATTTCTCGGTCAGCGCACGAAGTTGCTTGCCGTACCGTCCGCCGACCCCGATCCAATTTTCAGGAGCGATTTCCCAAAAATCGACCGCGTGCGCGGCTTGGTCCGCCAGCGAATTGAGCATTGCGCGCCGCAGACCGAGACCGGCGCCATGAACAGGATAATGCCCGCTGCTCATGGTTGCGGCAGTCTACTTTTTAGAACCGCCGCATTTGCCTTCACCGCATTTACCTTCTTGCTCGGATTTCTTGCCGCCGCATTTACCTTCCATATTTTGCTTCATTTCACCCTTGTTGCCGCACTTACCTTCACCGCATTTGCCTTCCTGGGCGGCTTTTTTACCGCCGCATTTGCCTTCCTGTTCGGCTTTATTTGCGTTGTCGGCAGAAGCCAACTGCATATAACCGCCGGATAATTCATTCAGCGCAAACGGATTGGCATTGCTCTCGGCTGCCAGATTGCTCGCAGCCAGGCCGGTAACCAATGCAGCGCCCAAGGCAATTGAAACAGGTTTGATGGTTTTTTTCGACATTGTATTTTCTCCATTAGAAAAATAATAAAAATTTAGTCCGTAATAATAACTGCAAATTGAAAAGAAATTGTCGATTTCTTTCTTGCTTTTTTTGCATGCGCCTCTCTGTTAAACTCAGTGCCTCAATAATTATTATAAAAATATGCCTGCAAATTAAGGAGCTTTTCATGTTTAACAAACCCAACCAGTTGGTTTTCTATATCAATGTATCGGTCGTCATTTTTGGCGTATTGGTGACACTGCTGACCCCGTTTCCCATCGTCGGATTAATTATCGCAATCTGCGCGGTGTTATTGATTCTTGATCAAATCAGACAAAACAAATCCGCATTCGCTATCGCCGATCTGAAAAAAATCCTGACCGTGCACGATACCGGCGGCAATAAAGCGACGCTGATGCAGACACAGATGACAACCGCATGCCATAGCGGCAATTCGGAATACTGGTTTAGAAACATTCGCGCTATCGGCAGCATCGGTAATTTTAAAATCAACAGCAACAATCCGGACGATCAACGAAAGGAAAATGGCAGTTACCATGTCTGCATGAGCATTCCGCCGGAACTGAAACTGATGGACGGCTCAAATTTAACGCTAACCTGCGAATATCAGGATGCTTTCACGCAAAGCGAAGGCACCCTCTCTCATACGGTCGGCGACGATACGCAACACTTGCATATGGCGGTTCAATTGCCCGAAGGACGCGAGGTGGCAACCGCACGCTTTTTCTGCAAATACAACGACCGGGAAGAAGCACTGTTGCCCCCTGTCGTCACCGGCAAAACAAAAATCGAGGCCGATGTCGACAATCCGAGACTGGGCGCGGAATATTGCTTGCAGTGGCATTGGGCGGATGACGGCTTCTTCAAGAAAATAAGCCGCTTGTTCTAATGCGGCGGCATAGCCAGTACATATCCTCAAAAAAGGCCGGATTGAAAAATACCGGCCTTTTTAACAACCTTGAATTTACTTAAAGCCCTCGCTGCGGTCAGCAGCATGACCTTTGTTTCGCGTATTCTCGGTTTTTTACGCGATATCCTGATCGCGCGAATTTTCGGTGCCGGTATGGCAACCGATGCTTTCTTCGTTGCTTTCCGTATCCCGAATCTATTGCGGCGGATTTTTGCCGAAGGTGCATTTTCCCAAGCATTCGTGCCCATTCTCGCGGAATATAAAAACACCCGCACGCCGGAAGAAACGCAAGATCTCGTCGATCACATCACGACACTTCTGGGTTTGGCATTGTTCGTCGTCACACTGATCGGCATCGTGGCGGCACCGCTGATCATTTATATCAGCGCACCGGGTTTTTCCGGAGACCCCGCCAAGTTCAATTTGACCGTCGAGTTGCTGCAAATCACGTTCCCGTACATTTTATTCATTTCCCTGGTCGCGTTAGCGGGCGGCATTTTGAATACTTACGGCAAATTTAACGTGCCTGCCGTTACCCCGGCGCTGCTGAATTTATCGTTTATCGGTTGCGCATTATGGTTGACGCCGCTGCTCAATCCGCCGGTATTGGCATTGGCTTGGGCGGTTTTTATCGGTGGCATGCTGCAATTGGCGTTTCAAATTCCGTTTCTGCTGCGCCTCAAATTATTGCCGCGCATCCGGTTTAGAACTGCGGACACCGGCGCCTGGCGCGTCATTAAACAGATGGGTCCGGCTATTTTCGGGGTATCGGTAGGACAAATCAGTCTGCTGATCAACACCATTTTTGCTTCGCTGCTGGTAACCGGCAGCGTATCCTGGCTGTATTATGCCGACCGTCTGATGGAATTCCCGGCAGGCCTGCTGGGCGTTGCCCTCGGCACGATCTTGCTGCCGTCGCTGGCAAGGCATTACAGCAACCATAGCGGCGAAGAATATTCCCGTCTGCTCGACTGGGGATTGCGCATGACCATGCTGCTCACATTGCCGGCAGCATTGGCGCTGGCAATACTGGCGACCCCTCTGATTGCGACGTTGTTTCACCACGGCGCGTTTACCGCACATGATGTATTGATGACGCGCAACGCGCTGATCGCTTACAGTATCGGTTTACTCGGATTGATTTTGGTGAAAGTACTCGCACCGGGGTTTTATGCACGGCAAAACATCAAAACACCGGTAAAAATCGCCGTTATCACACTGATTGCGACGCAGTTGATGAACCTTGCATTTATCGTTCCTTTCCAGCACGCCGGATTGGCGTTGGCAATCGGCCTGGGTGCCTGCATCAATGCGGGATTGCTGTACTATAAACTGCGCAGTCACGAAATTTACCAACCGCAGCCGGGATGGTCGGCGTTTCTTGCAAAAATACTGATCGCTCTGGCAGCGATGGGAACGTTTCTGTGGTTTGCGGCGGGCTCCGATGCTTCCTGGTTAAGCGGTTCCGCACTTGACCGCACCATCCGGTTAAGCTGGATTGTCGCTGCGGGTGCGGCAAGCTACTTTGCCGCATTGTGGTTATTGGGGTTTCGCGTTAAGGATTTTGTTCAGAAACAAACAGTATAAAGGAAACGCTGATTAATTCGGCGAACGAGATGAAGCACGAGGCGCACGGAACGCAGCGACCGAAACATATCAATGCGATAGGCGAGGGAGCGAGTACCGCGCAACGAAGTGATTCGCTCGTACAGCCAATTAATCAGCGTTTCCTAAAGCAAAAAGGCTTTATCCGTTCTTAGCCGACCTTGCTTTCTTCTCGTTTTCGATCAAGGCATACGCGGAGTGATTGTGTATCGATTCGAAATTTTCCGATTCGACCACATAGGCATCGATACGATCATCGCGATTGAGCACTTCCGCAATATCCCTGACGATGTCTTCAACGAACTTGGGATTATCGTAGGCTTTCTCGGTGACGTATTTCTCATCCGGCCGCTTCAACAATCCATACAATTCGCAGGATGCATTCGTTTCGGCAATGCGGATGATGTCTTCTATCCACACGAAGCTATTGGTGCGCACGGAAATGGTGACATGCGAACGCTGGTTATGCGCGCCGTAATCGGAAATTTTCTTTGAACAAGGACACAAGCTCGTTACCGGAACCAGGACTTTCATCGTGAAAAAATACTCGCCATTTTTGATTTCACCGATGAATGTGACTTCATAATCCAGCAAACTCCTGACTTGCGAAACAGGCGCGGACTTATTGATGAAGTAAGGAAAGGTCATTTCGATATGACCCGAATCGGTTTCCAGCTTTGCGGTCATTTCGCGCAAAATGGTTTGGAACGATTCCACCGAAATTTCCCGTTCGTGGCTGTTCAGTATCTCGACAAAACGGGACATATGCGTGCCTTTGAAATTATGCGGCAAATTCACGTACATGTTAAAAACCGCGATCGTATGCTGCACGCCATCGCTTTTGTCGGCCACAACCACCGGATGGCGAATCGCTTTGATGCCTACCCGGTCAATGGCGATGCGCCGCGTATCGGGCGAACTCTGCACATCGGCAATTGGAAAATCTATTTGTTTGTTCACATTCCTCTCCCTTACGGAAGCGTATCCCCGATAACAGCATGGCTCTTAACCAATTGATTCCTTACCCTGTCATTCAGGAAATATCGACCGCACTGATTTGATAATCCCGGTTTTATCCAACCCGCAATCCGACAACATTTGCGCATGATCGCCTTGTTCGATAAAAACGTCCGGCAGTCCAAGCTGCAACACTTTGACGACCATACGCTGACTGTTCAGCGATTCCGTCACCGCACCGCCAGCGCCACCCATCACGGTATTTTCTTCCACAGTCACCAATAAGTCATGACTGGCGGCAAGCGATGCCACCAAGTCGTCATCCAGCGGCTTAATAAAACGCATGTTGGCGACTGTTGCATTCAATTCTTCCGCCGCTTGCAAACAAGGTTGCAGCATACTGCCAAAAGCCAGCAGTGCAATCTTCTCGCCCTGACGCCGCACTTCTCCGCGACCGACCGGCAATGCCTGCATGGCTTTTTGAACGGCAGCGCCCGGTCCGGTTCCCCTTGGATAACGAACCGCAGACGGCGTATCCAGCTTGAAAGCGGTGTAGAGCATTTGCCGGCATTCGTTTTCATCGGATGGCGCCATGATCGTTATATTGGGAATGCAGCGCAAGTATGATAAATCGAAGCTGCCTGCATGCGTCGGGCCATCCGCTCCGACTAACCCCGCCCGGTCGATGGCAAAAACCACCGGCAAATTCTGTATCGCGACATCGTGAATCAATTGATCGTAGGCACGCTGCAAGAAAGTGGAGTAAATCGCCACCACCGGTTTCAAACCGTCGCACGCAGCACCGGCGGCAAATGTAACCGCATGTTGTTCGGCAATGCCGACATCGAAATACCGCTCGGGGTATTCCTGCGAAAAACGAACCAAACCCGATCCTTCGCGCATCGCCGGAGTAACGCCGATCAAGCGGGAATCCAACGCCGCCATGTCGCATAACCAGTCACCGAATATTTGTGTATACGCCGGTTTGCCCGGGGGCTTGGAAACAATGCCTTTCTTTGGATCGAATTTGCCAACGCCGTGATACAAAATGGGATCTTCTTCCGCCATTTTGTAACCGGCCCCTTTCCGGGTTACCACATGCAAGAACTGCGGTCCATCCAATTGTTTGATGTTTTTCAGGGTCGTGATCAAAACATCGAGATCGTGACCATCGATAGGGCCGATATAATTGAATCCGAATTCTTCAAATAAGGTTCCGGGCGTAACCATGCCTTTGACATGCTCTTCCGCGCGTTTGGCCAATTCCAAAACGGGCGGCACGACACCGAGCACTTTCTCACCGGCACGCCTGGCCGTCGCGTAAAAACGCCCGGACATCAATTTGGCCAAATAATTATTCAATGCGCCGACCGGCGGCGAAATCGACATGTCGTTGTCATTCAGGATAACCAATAAATTAGCGTCCATGACACCAGCGTTGTTCAGCGCTTCGAACGCCATCCCGGCGCTCATCGCACCGTCGCCGATGATGGCAATCGCATGCCTGTCCGTATTGTTCAAACGAGCAGCGATCGCCATTCCCAATGCGGCACTGATCGACGTGCTGGAATGCGCGGTACCGAATGCATCGTATTCGCTTTCATCGCGGCGCGGGAAACCGGCGATACCGCCTTGCATGCGCAATTTGCTCATCCCTTCGCGCCGCCCGGTCAGAATTTTATGTGCATACGTTTGATGCCCCACATCCCACACCAATTGATCGTTTGGCGTGTTAAATACATAGTGCAGCGCGATGGTTAATTCAACCGTTCCCAGATTGGAAGATAAGTGTCCGCCGGTCTTTGCTACCGATTCGATCAAAAAGCTGCGCAGTTCCTTGGCAAACTGCGGCAATTTCTTTTGATCCAATTCACGCAACTGGGATGGGGAATTAATGGTATCTAACAGTGGATACATTCAGGGCCTGAAAAAAAATAATAGAAATGACACCTAGGAAAACGCTGATTTATTGACTGCACGAGCGAATCACTTCGTTGCGCGGTACTCGCTCCCTCGCCTATCTTGTCGATATGTCTCAGTTGCTGCGTTCCATGCGCCTCGTGCTTCATCTCGTTCGCCGAATTAATCAGCGTCTCCCTAGAATTTACGCTTAATTATAAACTCGGTTACTTGACGCAATCTGAATGCTGTTTCGCCAAAATCGTCCAGCGCCCTGTCGGCATCGTACTGCAGTTTCTCCGCCAACTCCCGCGCCTGGCCGATACCGAGAATGCTGACGTAAGTCGGTTTATTGTTTTCGGCGTCCTTGCCGGCAGTTTTGCCTAGCGTGGCTGTGGTCGCTTCCGTATCCAGCAAATCGTCCACAACCTGAAATGCCAAACCGACGCATTTGGCGAAATGATCCAACTTGCCCAATTGCGCTTCATTCAGGCGGCTGCTGCAACGCGCACCAAGCATAACTGCGGCACGAATCAATGCACCGGTCTTATGAATATGCATAAACTCCAGTTCCGGCAGCGCCAGGGTTTTGCCGACGCTATCGAGATCGAAAGCCTGCCCACCCGCCATGCCGCGCGAACCCGATGCCAGCGCCAGTTGCGCGATCATGGTTAGCTGTGTTTCTGCCGAATCGGATAAACGGTTTTCCGCCAGCAATTCGAACGCCAGCGTTTGCAAACTATCCCCAGTCAACAATGCGGTGGCTTCGTCAAACTCGATATGGCAGGTAGGCTTGCCGCGCCGCAAAATATCATCGTCCATGCACGGCAAATCGTCATGAACCAAAGAATAAGCGTGTATCAGCTCTACTGCCGCAGCCGCAACGGTTACGCGCCCTACATCCGCACCGGCAAGCTCACCGGCAGCGAAGGATAATAGCGGACGCACCCGCTTGCCGCCCCCCAGCACGGAATAACGCATTGCTTTGTGTAGCCTGATAGGTACACAATCCGTGGCGGGCAATCTCGAATCCAAGAAAGTTTCGATGCGTGCCTGGCAATTGCCGGCCCAGTTTTGAAAATCAGCGCTCATTGCTGTCGGATTGCGAAAAGTTTTTTAACATGCCGGTTTCAAGTATACGCACTTGCTGCTGCGCATTTTGCAATTTGCTTTGGCAATATTGCAATAACTCGGCCCCGCGTTGATACGCTGAAAGCGATGCTTCCAATGACATTTGTCCTGCTTCCATGGCCGTCACAATTTTTTCCAGCTCCGCCGATGCCGCCTCGAAGCTCTCAGGTTGAGACGATAACGCCGCAGCATTTTTAGTCGATTTGGTCATAAAACAAGGACAATACGAAAATATCAGGAGTGTCGGGCATTATTTTTGAAAAGCGGACAAAAATAACGCAATTAGCCGTATCAGGTCAATGCAAATTTTGCTTTGAGCAGATAAACTTTTTTTACCGAGCGCGATTTATTTCCGCTATCAAGTGTTGTTCAAGGTAACAATTCTACCCGATTCTCTGTTGAACCCGAAGCGCATCGTTTATGCCGGTATTTATATCAGCGGCAATCGATTCTTGCGCTGTTGCCGTGCACGCAGATATTTATCGAAAACCTTGCAAATACTGTTGATCAGCAATTGTCCCGACGGGGTGACCGCGATTTCGTCGCGATCGAGGATAATCAGCCCTGCCTGCTCATAAGACCGCAGTTCGGCTAATTCGGTGGCGAAATATTGTTTGAAGTCGATGGGAAAGAAAGCCTCGACGGATTCGTGCGATATGACGGAATGGCAAATTAATGCATGCATGACGGAACGCCTGATCAGATCGTCCGCATTGAGTTCCAGGCCTCGCATGATGGGAAGTGTGTTTTGCTCCAATTTCTCATAATATTGCGAAATATCGCAGTAATTCTGATTGAGAGTCGGGCCTATGCTGCCGATCCCGGAGAGTCCGAGCGCGACATGATCGCAGTCCGGATAAATCGAATAACCCTGTAAACCGTAATGCAACCGGCCCTGGCGCTGCGCATGCACCAAAGGATCGTCGAGTTTGGCGAAAAGATTCATACCGATATGCGCATATCCCGCCTCCGTTAAACGAACGATTGCCAGTAATCGCATCTCGAAATTGACGCTCTCGTTTGGCAAGTCCGTCGGATCGATGCCTCGCTGCGACTTGAATTTTTCCGGCAAATGCCGGTAATTGCGCAGCTTGATTCGATTCGGATTAACCGCAATGATTTGCTCCAAAGTATGCGTAAATTTCTGTAAATCCTGCTTCGGCAAACCATAATTCAATTCGATCCGGATCGATTGAAACCCCGCTTGCTGTGCGCTCTGAATTGCATGCAGCGTCATCTCCGCCGATTGCAAACGTTGGATCGATTGTTGCACTTGCCGGTCGAAATCCTGGACGCCGATGATGGCGCAGTTAAACCCCATATCGCGCAGCGCCCGCATCGAACGCAACTGAAACTGCCTCGGATCGACCTCGATACAAAATTCGCCCTCGTTGACCAAGTTAAAATTTTGCTGAATGCCTGCAATGATTTTGCTCAGTTGCGCATCGTCCAGATAAGTGGGCGTGCCGCCGCCAAAATAGACTTGCTCAACTTTCGGATCGTCTTTGAACAATTGCCCCTGCAATTTTATCTCGTGCAATAAATAATGCAGGTAAGTATCGATGCTATTTGCATCGTGTGCGACGATTTGATGAAAATTACAATAGGAACAAAGCGCGTGGCAAAAAGGAATATGCACGTATAACGATAACGGACGCCGAAAATACCCCGACTTCCGGTTATCTAGCCAAGCCAAATAGGCATGAACATCGAATGCCTCGACAAAATAGTCGGACTCGGGATATAGCCGATAATCCGCAGCATAATCGCCAAAACGGCGGATAAGCTGAAGATCGATCCCAAGCAAACTGGAAGAATGTGAAGAATGCACTGCGGTTCTCGCTGTAGGAAGGCCGTTGCATCGATTGCCGCCATCAATCTTTTAGCATCGCCGGTTAAAAAATAATATCTACTTCGCATCTAATGGCGTAAAATTATGGCGTTGGCTTGGGATATTCGTTTTGATTCAGATCAATCAAAGCGTCTAAATATAATCCTCTTCGGTCGGAATATTTTGTTACAAAACACCTCATCACAACATCAGCTTGATTTATCACACATAAAATCCGGTTGTGCGACCTGCAGTTTGCGCGAACTCTGCTTACCGGTTGGTTTAAACGATCGCGAGATCGAAGTGCTGGGGGATGTAGTCAGCTATAAGCGCAAAATTCAGCGCGGCGGATATTTGCACCGCACCGGCTCGAAATTTCAATCGCTGTATGCGGTTCGTAGCGGATTTCTGAAAACTTGCGTACTCGAGGAAGACGGGCGGCAACAAGTCACCGGATTCCATATGACCGGAGAATTGCTCGGATTAGACGCCATCAGCACGGAAATCCATACCTGCGACGCCATTGCACTCGAGGATAGCGAAGTCTGCGAAATTCCTTTCGCCAAACTGGAAGAAATCAGCCGCACCATCCCATCGCTGATGCATCATTTCCATAAAATCATGAGCCGAGAAATCGTGCGCGATCATGGCGTGATGCTGCTGTTAGGCAGCATGAAGGCCGAGGAACGCCTGGCAACCTTTCTGTTGAATCTGTCGCGCCGCTTTTTGATGCGCGGCTATTCGGAATACGAATTCAATCTGCGCATGACGCGCGAAGAAATCGGCAGCTATCTCGGACTCAAGCTGGAAACGGTAAGCCGCGCTTTCTCAAAGCTGCAAGATGAAAACATTATTACCGTTGACAATAAGCGCATCCAAATAAACGACATTGCCAGACTGAGGATGAAAATGGGAAATTCATCCTGCCTTACTTGATTGATCGCGGCGTAAACGATCTCCGCTCATATAAACTTAGGGAAACGCTGATTAATTCTGAATTCGTCATCCGGCGAAGGCCGGAATCCAGAAAAATCAACAAACTGGACACCGGCTTTCGCCGGTGCGACGAATTAATCAGTGTTTCCTTAGCTGGCCGTTGAAAAACGTTTTCGAGGCAGCCGATGCAAGGCGAAAAAGCGCAGTTTATGCGTAATAAATGAGCATTTTGAGCCTGTTTTCAACACCGCAGCGGCAACGCAGATAGTTTTTCAGCGGCCTGTTAGTGCTATTCAGTTACGGCCTTCCTCTACTTCACCGATCAATCGCGCCGGTTGCCGCGCTCATGATCCCGTTTGTTTTGACCGCCATGATCGTCCCGATCGCGTTGCTTACCCTTGCCGCGCCCCCGCTGATCATCCCCATCGTCAAACTGGTCGTGATCGCCGCTCTGCTTATGGTGGCGCGATTGCTTACGCCGATCGTCATCCGCATGACCTGAATCGTCAAGCCGCCGGTACGAATCGCGATGACGATCATCTGGATGATCGTGCTGATTGGCGTATTGCGGTGCATAGACATCGTTGTACCAATCCTGTTGCACAAAATAAGCGGGCAAATGACAAGCATTATAGCGATGGCAATGCTTGCTCCATTTTTTGGCATGACCGGGCGGGACATGAAGGTAAACGGGCTGCTGCGGCACCGAAACGGTTGGCGGCATTGCCACGACAGGATCGGGATAGATCAAACGCGGCGGCGGATAATGATTGCCAAGATTGATTTGACCGTAAAATCCGGGCTGTCCAGCGGTGATCGATGCGCCTGAATCGCTGGCCGATAAAAGCGGTGAAACGAATAAGAGCAGGGCCGCCAATAAAAAACGGTACATATATATAATCCTCCAAAAAATCGCTAGATTGCCGAGTTAAAGCGAACCAATTTATCCCAATCAATTTCCCCATTGGTTTTGCAGAAATCGTTCGAAAAATCCCTGGTGAATTTGTTAATCATGTGCGCGTACGATTTAACGAAATCGTCATTTCTTTCACGCCATATCCTAAGGGTTCGATTATTTATGCAAGAAGCCAGCATAGTTATATGATTTCATAAACCGCCTCTGGTTCAAGAAGAAATAATTCAACCGGTTTCAATCGTTTTTTCACCATTTCGCAGTATTCGGGAACAATGTCGATACCAATCGAATTTCGTTTCATCCGATTGGCGACAAATAGTGTTGTCCCGGAACCCATAAACGGATCGAGAACCGTATCGTTTTCAGTGGTGAAAAGTTTAATGAACCACTCGGGTAATTCTTCAGGAAATGCCGCGCTGTGATTTTTATTATTGCATTCGGTTGCCAGGTGCAACACATTGGTCGGATAGGCTTTATCGCGTTCAAGCCAATTGGAAATATTTTTGCCAAACCCGCTGCCGACTTTGGCATTATCCCGGATTCTGTCCGTTTCGGATAAATTCTTCAGTCTGGATTGCGCCCAATCGCCCATCGGCACCATAACTTCTTCCTGATGCATCGTAAATTTTCTATTCTTATTAAACTGAAGCAGCCGCTCCCATGCATCGCGGAATCGATTGGGCCATTTTCCGGGGTAGCAGTTTTTTTTGTGCCAGATAAACTCCTCAGTCCATAACCACCCTTGCCTTCGCATTTCCAGTATAAGCTCAATCACGTAAGTATTTCGCTCGCCCTCAACCACCTTTTCCTTGATATTTAGGACAAACATTCCCGTTGGTTTCAAAACGCGTAAAAGCTGCTCCGATATCGGCAAAAACCATTCAACATACTTATCGTGGTGGATGCCGCCATAGGTACTTTTCCTTTGATCCGCATAAGGAGGCGAGGTCACAATGAGGTCAACGGAATTACTGGGAAGCAGTTTTAATTGCTCTTTGCTGTCTCCAAGGTATATATCTGTCGTTATTTCCATTGCGTATACTCGTTTGAATCGGAAAATCGCTCGATTGCGCCGATTATAACCGATTAGCGGTCGGCCCCGTCCGGCTTGCATACCTCGATACGCCCGATCAGTCCATCCGGGGTAAAGTAAATACGTTCCAAACCAATACGTTGCACCTGCTCGCCGGAAGCTGTATCCATCCCGGTCATTATAAATGCAAACTCCACTCCGTCATTCCCGATATTGCCGTACTCCGGCACCTCCCAATGGGCATCGGGAAAACGGCTGAAAAAGTTTTGCATCATGGCATGAATGGCATCGCGGCCCCGATATTCCCCGAAATAAGCGGAACAGTAAGTCGCCTCGGGAATGAACAAGGATTTTATTTTCGCCAGTTCGTGCGCATTGGATAATGCGACATAATGTTTTGCCCATGCAATGGCGGCGGATTGGGTCATGATAATGTTCAATCGAGTTATGCGGATTTTGATTCCGGGCGAGCGAAAATCCATTCGTTTTCGTTGCTGTCCGCCGCACTATAACGGTAGCCCGCAACGTCAAACTTTTTAATCGCTTCCGGATGTTCCAGCTTATTCTGAATGATGTGGCGGCTCATCATGCCGCGCGCCTTCTTGGCGAAGAAGCTAATGATTTTGTATACACCGTTTTTCTCGTCTTTAAAAACCGGCGTGACGATGCGCGCCTTCAGTTTGTTTGTTTGAATCGACTGAAAATACTCATTCGACGCCAAGTTAATCAAAATGCTATCTTGCTGTTTCTCCAACTCCCGGTTTAATGCCTGGGTAATCTTATCGCCCCAGAATTCATATAAATTATTGCCGCGAGAATTCTTAAACGGCGCGCCCATTTCCAGCCG
>SXJH01000213.1 GCA_005779435.1 Nitrosomonas sp.
ACCCGCGTGCCTGCAATTCATTGGCGATGCTGCCGCAATTCCTGTCGCGCCATCCGTTGGCGCCGGAAGATACCGGGCAAGGTTTTCTCGCTTGCATGTACGAATTGCAGGAAACCCTGAAAGCGGTGACCGGCATGGCCGGTGTCAGCTTGACGCCGATGGCCGGTGCGCAAGGCGAATTGATCGGCGTGATGATGATTCGCGCTTATCACGAATCGCGCGGCGACTTTGCCCGTACCGAGATCATCGTCCCGGATGCGGCGCACGGCACCAATCCGGCGACAGCAGTAATGTGCGGCTTCAAAGTGGTGGAAATCACCACCGACAAGGATGGCAATGTCGACCTCGACGCATTGAAAGGCGCCGTTGGCCCGCAAACAGCCGGATTGATGCTGACCAACCCTTCCACGCTGGGCGTGTTCGAGAAAAACGTGGCCGAAATGAGCCGTGTGGTGCATGCCGCCGGTGGTCTGCTGTATTACGACGGCGCAAACCTGAACGCGGTGCTGGGTAAAGTAAAACCGGGCGATATGGGTTTTGACGTGATTCACATCAACCTGCATAAAACCTTCTCAACGCCGCACGGCGGCGGCGGCCCTGGCTCTGCACCGGTCGGCGTTGCCGAACGCTTGCTGCCTTTCATGCCCATTCCGATTGTGGCAAAGGAAGGCGATACTTATCGCTGGATAGCCGAAAAAGACAAACCGCAATCCATCGGTCGCTTATCGGCGCACATGGGTAACGCCGGTGTATTGCTGCGCGCTTATATCTATGTGCGTTTGTTGGGCGTGAGCGGCATGCATCGCATTTCCGAATTTGCGACCTTGAATGCCAACTATTTGATGGCGGAATTGCGTAAGGCCGGATTTGAAATCGCTTATCCGAATCGCCGCGCCAGTCACGAATTCATTGTCACAATGAAAGACATCAAGGACAAAACCGGCGTAACCGCGATGAATCTGGCCAAGCGCCTGTTGGACAAAGGCTATCACGCGCCGACCACGTATTTCCCGTTGCTGGTCCCCGAGTGCCTGCTGATCGAACCGGCTGAAACCGAATCCAAGGAAACGCTGGATGCTTTTGTCGTATCGATGAAAGAAATTCTGCAGGAAATCGAACAGCAGCCCGATATGGTCAAAGGCGCACCGCATACCATGCCGGTACGCAAATTGGATGACGTCAAGGCCGCGCGCGAGCTGGATTTGGCCTGGAAGCCAAGCGCCTGAAAACTGTACACGTGTTTGCGATAATCCGTTAAGAGCAGCGGATTATCGCGGACTCTCGATAGCTTCTCTTAGATCTCAATTTAACCTCCCATGCGCACACTGATCTGCGGTTCTATCGCTTACGACAACATCATGGTCTTCCCCGACCATTTCAAGAATCATATTTTGCCGGACAAAATTCATGTCTTGAATGTCGCCTTTCTGGTGCCGGAAATGCGCCGCGAATTCGGCGGCTGTGCCGGCAACATCGCTTACAACCTAAAAATGCTTGGCGGCGAACCGGTGATGATGGCGGCGGTTGGCGACGATTACGCACCGTATGCGGCTCGGTTCGAGCAATTGAATTTGACGCAGCAGCATGTGCGGCATGTGCCGGAAACATTTACCGCACAGGCTTTTATCACGACTGACTTAGCGGATAACCAGATCACCGCTTTCCATCCCGGCGCGATGAATTTCTCGCATCTCAATTCGGTGAAAGATGTCCAAGGCATTCGTTTGGGCATCGTCGCACCCGATGGGCGCGACGGCATGATGCAACATGCACGGGAATTTCATGAAGCAGGCATCCCATTCGTTTTCGATCCGGGTCAAGGATTACCCATGTACAACGGCGAAGAGCTATTAAGCTTCATCGACAAAGCGGACTATATCGCCGTCAACGACTACGAAGGTCAGTTGTTGCAAGAACGCACCGGACTGAATCTCGAATCGCTGGCCAAAAAAGCCAAGGCGCTGATTGTCACCTTGGGCGCGCAGGGTTCCGTCATCTATGCCGATGGCAAGCAAATCGACATTCCTTGTGTCAAACCGCAAGCAGTCGTCGACCCGACCGGTTGCGGCGACGCTTACCGCGCCGGATTGTTGTACGGCGTCGTCAACGGCCTGGATTGGCAAACGACGGGGCGATTAAGCTCATTGATGGGTGCATTAAAAATCGCTCACCGTGGCGGACAAAATCATCGATTCACGCGCGCCGAAATCGATCAATTCTATTTTGAGAGCTTCGGTTCGCGCATCGGCTAACCAGCTTGCCATTATTGCTGAGGCGAAGCCCCGAACGCTGATGTTGACGGTGTTTTAGGTTGTGCTGTAGATGAAGATTGCGGCGCAAACGGCGATGCGGGGGGCTGCCCCGGTTGTCCGGCCTTCGCGGGTTGCGCCGCATTCGACGACGCGCCTTTTGTATCGCTCGGATTAAAAACGAATTTCCATTCCTTGTGCGTCAGCGCTTCGCTGAATTTGGCATACTGCTCCGGAAACTTGTCTTTCTTAAGCGGCTTCTTTTCCGAAAGGCTGTGTACGCCGGTAATGCGCGCAGTTATGTTTGAACTGGATACCGACCCTGCATTTACCGCTTCCTCGATAAAACCCCATTCCTCGGTATTGGTCATCGGATCGCGGTAGATTTTGCGCAAATGCCGTTTGATCACCGGAGAACGTGAGTCCAGCAAAAGATCGTCCAAAGATTTGGGATATTCTTTGCTGTTTCCGGGCGAGCTGTTGTAATAAGACAAAATTGCGCGGCGAAACTGCTCGCCGACATGAAGCAATTCGGCTTCTTTCTCGCGTTGCGACTTGATTTGCCAGACTTGCGCGGTTCCTGCCATGATCATGCCCGCCAAGGCAACGGCAAACAGCGCCCAAAGATAGATAAAACCGCCCTCACCTTGCCGCATGCGCAGTTGCCGCTTACCGATCAAAAGTTACCATTCTTCATAAAACGATCCATCCGCCGCGCGGCCGTTATAGCCGCTATGAACATCGTAAACGCCAGCCTCCGTCATATTGGGGGATGGAACCTCGATCCAGGTTTGGTTGCTCTCGGTCAGCGGATCGATCGGAATAGCGCGCAAATACCGTTTGTCGACCAATTCCATCAGATCGATCGGATATTTTCCGGTATCCGAGTAAAACTGATCGATGGCCTGGCGCATGATGCTCAGATCTTGCCGCAAAACCGTTTCCTTGGCTTTATCGAGCGAACTGAAATAACGCGGCGCCACCAAGCTCAGCAGCGTAGCAACGATGGCCATCACCACCAGCAGTTCGATCAGCGTAAATCCCTTAGCAGGCCGTAAATTGACGAACATGATCGTCACCACTCCCGGTAAGGAATGCCGTTGGAACCGATCGCCTCCGACAGCGAATACACATCGTACACATCGTCGCCTTCTTTGGGGCTATCCGGCGGGCTTTCGTAACTGCGCTTGCCCCAGGTATCGACAGCCGGTGTCGCACCGATACCGGCAACGTCGAGTTGCTCGGTAAACATCGGATCGCGCGGCAGCCGCCGTAAAAAATAAATATTCTTTTTTTCCTTATCTTTGCTTTTGACATCCGGCACCCCCATCACCAGCTCTTCCAGCCGGGGCGGATAACCGGACTCATCCGCTTTCACGGCAATGCGCCCTTCATCGGCAGCTTGTTTATAGGCATCGATTGCCGAGCGTATTTGGCGCAGCGCCACGCGCAATTCTTGCTCCTTCTCGCGTTGCACCATCAATTCCCGCAACGGCATCGCGGCAGTCGCCAAAATTGCCATAATCGCCACCACAATCATCAGTTCGATTAAAGTAAATCCTTGAGCCCTTTTTGCGACCGCAAACAAACGCGCCATGACTACTTGAGATTGATTGTCGCCGGTTGCGGCAACGTAACCTCCACGGCCTCGTTCGTCACCGAATCTTCCGCAGCGATACTCTGAATATTGATCTCCGTCGCGCCCGGGTTTGCGGCAATCACTTTGAAACGCAATTGCGCCGCCAAACCGGAAGGCTGATCCCTACCCAGCTTGATGGTACGCGAACCGGATTTGTCGCCGCTATCCAGCGCTTCCAATGCACTGGCTTCGTAACTCAACTGTAAGTCGGCATTCACCGTCGGTTTGGCGCCGACCAACCGGACATTGACCGAAAATTCCTTATCCAGCCCCACATTGGCAGGCACTTGCAACGAAAGCGATGGCGCTGCGGCAACTGCATCGGCAAACGGATTCGGCGCTACCGGGGCTTCCGCCTGGGGCGCGAAAGCATTCAATCCGCCGCGCATCGCTCCTTGACCGGTGCCTGTCGGCGCTATTGCCAAAGACTGCGCCTCGGTCCTTTTGATCGTGACTGGCAGCTTACCGGCTTCGCTGGCGGTGCCGAAGTGGTATTCGCTTTCAAGGTTGGTGGGTTTCTGGATATTGCGAATAATACGCGGCGTGATCAGCAGCACAATTTCGGTTTTGGTGCGGTTGACACTCTGGTTCGACGACAATCGATCCAAACCGGGAATATTCAATAATCCAGCAATACCGCCTGCCGATCTGGTATCCCGATTGTCGATTAACCCAGCCAACACTTGCGTTTCGCCGTCTTTTAGCGTCAAGATGGTTTCCGCGCTACGATTGCCCACAATCGGTGCTTTGGCGCCACTCGGCCCATCCAGATCACCGGTGCGACTACTAACTTCCAAAGTGATTTTTAAAGTCACATCGTTATTCAAACCAATACGCGGCTCGACATCCAGCTTAACCCCCAAATCGATAAACGTTGGCGTTGAAGTCACAATTGAATTGATACCCGGCTGCACATTGGCGGTGAAGAAGGGGCGTTTCTCTCCAATGTGAATTTTGGCTTTTTCACGGTTGCTGACACGTATTCTGGGATTCGCCAATATATCGCCTTGCGAGATATTGTGCATAAAATCGATTTTTGCCTGATTTTTGATCGAAAAGCTTTTCAATCCGTCAAAACCGATTTGGTTTACCAACGCTGCAGCGACTGGCGCACCGGCTGCCGTTCCTGCTACACCCAGGAAAGTGGCGGATTGCGGAAGCGAGGGACCCAACAAGAAATCATTGGTACGTGCAATTTCAAGTATAGCAACATCCAGCATTACTTCGGGTTCGGCCAAATCATTCAATGTCACTAACTTTTCCGTTAAACGTATGGCCTCTAACGTATCGCGCATGATGAACAGATTGAGCTGCTCGTTTACATAAATATCTTTTGCCTTGACGATACCCCTCACCATAGCGACCATTTGCTTCACGTCGGTGTGCGCCACTTGAAAGCTGCGCACCACCAATTCTTGATAATCTTTAAGTTTTGCCGGTGTGTTGGGATAAATCAATAACGAATTATTGTTCAGAACCTTATAGGCCAACTGATTGGTCGTCAAAATGAGCTTCAGGATATCTTCGATTGTGTTGTTGCGAACAAAAATGGAAATCTTGGAATCTTGCCGGATATCCTTGTCGAATACGAAATTAATGCCTGCCGTGCGCGACATGATTTCGAATACCGATTTCATGTCGGTATCCTTGAATTCCATGGATACCGTTTTTTTAAACGCGGACTCCAATGCCAAATCGGTTACTTCAGGACGTGACAAATTCAAGTTGATGTGCGAGATCAATTCACGCGCATGCGATTGCTGGGGATTTTCCTGCAAAACAGCGCGTGCAATGGCTTCCGCTTTGGCTGGCTCGTTACGCTCCAACAACGCTCTCGCCGAATCGACCGCCGCAATGTGGCGGCGTTCCGTCGTCACCGACTCGATACCCTCTTTTGCCCGCTCGTGCAGCGGGTATAGATTTAAAACACGCCGATACTGCTGCTCGGCTTGATCCAATTCGCCGGAATAGCGCAGATTGTCCGCATCAAACAGTATCTTGCCAACAATTTCCTCGCGATGCCGGATTAATAAGGTACGAATCTCTTTATTTTCAGGTTCCTCGCGAAATGCCTGCTCCAATTTCGACAGGCCGTTCTCAAACTGTCCTTGCGCAATCAATTTCTGCCCGTCGTCGAAAGCAACGTTGCGCGTTCCGAATGTCCGGTTGTTGATTGCGCACCCGGCTACAGCGACCATCAGAACACCAAGGACAACAATTTTCCAGCTTTTCATCGGAAGGTTCCTGCGATCTTATTGTTGATAGTAAGCGTTTGCTTCACATTGAGCGGCAAATAGGTAACGGTAACGGTATCGTCATTAACGGCATCCAAGCGGTATTGCGGATTGATTTTTTCGCCAACTTTGGTAATGAAATTTTCCCCCGCCTGGACAAGAAAAACCCAGGTTTGGTTATCCTCGATCGCCTTGCCTGTGTACTTGAATTGCAGCGGCGGCGCGGTTGGTGCGGGTGGAGGCGCCAATGCTCTGACAGGCTGCACCATTTTGAATTCTTGCTCTTCCGGGTCGATCATCGGTTGCTTGGGTGTCCAGTTTGTCGATAAAAAAATATCGCCGGCCAGCGGACTGAATTTCCGTTGCCCCAATTTGCCCACGTCCAATTGCTGCACAAGATCGGGAGTGTTTTTTCTGCCTCGCTCTTGTACCGCCTTCACCGGTTGCAAGGTTTC
>SXJH01000214.1 GCA_005779435.1 Nitrosomonas sp.
CGATCGGTTTCTTGCTGAAGCTCCGTTAACTGAGCGGAATCGACGAAAACCAGCTCGCTTTGCTCTTGCGATAAGCGTTGTTGCCGCGCCTCGAGTTGCCGGATATTTTTATCGGCATGGGAAATATGATTATTTTCCAGTTGATTATTTTGTTCGGCCATTAAAAGACCATGCCGGCATTGGCTCAATTCCTCCTGATACCGCTGATAATCGGCCTCCAGTACGGGAAGCTGCCGATTTTGCGTTTCATGCTCCAGCGAATATTGCCGATGATGCTGTTCCGCCGCGATCTTTTCTTGCTGCCAATGCAATAACTCCTTTGCATTAGCCGCCTTCATTTGATCGTTCTTTTGCAATCGATCGCCGATGGATTGCGTTTGCTGAATTAAGCGTTCTTTTGTTGTACCGATTCGATTGATTTGCTGTTCTAAACGCTCGATCTCTGCATCGGCACCGTATAACCGGCCCTGCACTTGCAGCAAACGCTCGTTGGCAAGATATTCGCCTGCGCGAATCTCTTCGAATTCTTGTTCGGCGTCGCGTTGCGCGGTGGTCATCGTATGCAACGAAGCTTCCAGTCCGGCAAGCTGCAACTTGATTTGATCGTATTGCAGCATCGCTTCCGTTTTACGTTGATGCCACAGCACGACCTGCGCGGTATGCAGCTTTTCTTGCAGCGATTGATATTGCTGCGCCGCCATAGCTTGCGTTTCCAAATGGCGCAACTGAACATTGAGTTCTTGATGGATATCTTGCAAACGAACCAGATTTTTTCGCGTTTCCGCAAGTCGCGTCGAGGTTTCCTGCCTTCTTTCCCGGTATTGGGAAATACCCGCCGCCTCCTCCAAGAAATTTCTCATTTCTTGCGGCTTTGCTTCGATAATCTGCGAAATCATTCCTTGTTCGATAATGGCATAGCCACGGCTGCCCGCGCCGGTGCCATGAAAAAGATCCGCGATATCGCGGCGGCGCACTTGCAGATTATTGATGTAATAACTCGAGCCGCCGTCGCGTTGCAAAACGCGCTTGATCGCTATCTCGCCATAGCTGGACCATTGTCCGGCGATTTTCCCCGAGTGATTGTCGAAAACGATTTCAACGCTCGCGCGCCCCACCGCTTTTCGGTCAGTCGATCCGGAAAAAATAACATCCTGCATGGAATCGCCGCGCAGCGCCGAAGCTTTGGATTCTCCCAGCACCCACCGCACGGCATCGATAACATTGGATTTTCCGCATCCATTGGGGCCGACGATCCCCACGAGATCGTGCGCAACGGGGATCGCAGTTGGATCGACAAACGATTTAAAACCGGCAAGCTTGATATGGGTTAAGCGCAATTTTCGATTATCGGATAAGACAGTTATAATAGGCCAAGCGCATTGCGCGCATTATCATACTGTAACTGAATCAATTTAACCACGAACACGCAAAATGGCGACGAAACCGCAAAAAATACTCGAAACATTCGATAATCCCTCCAGCGGCCGGGATTACCAGATTCACATGGAAATACCGGAATTTACCTGTTTATGCCCTAAAACCGGGCAACCGGATTTCGCCACCCTGATACTCGATTACATTCCGGACAAAAAATGCGTCGAATTGAAAAGCCTCAAACTGTATATTTGGTCCTATCGCGACGAAGGCGCATTCCACGACGCGGTCACTAACAAAATCCTCGACGACCTCGTCGCCGCAATGAAACCGCGATACCTGCGCTTAGTCGCGCGCTTTTACGTGCGCGGCGGTATTTTTACGAATGTGATTGCCGATTACCGGAAAAAAGGCTGGAAACCGGAACCGGCGATTACGTTGCGCGAATTCGATGCACAATCGAATTATCGTTAACCGGCATGCAAACAATCGCATGAATTCGATCACCGCTCATAAACCCACTGCACCAATGCATCCATTGCAGCGCGCGATTGTCCGGCCTGTTCGTGGTTGACAAAAAACACCACCGCGACGCGATTTCCCCGTTTATTCAGCAAGTACCCCGCCAAAGCGCGCACATCGTTCAATGCGCCTGTTTTCATATGCGCCGCTCCTTTAACCGGCGAATCCGCAAAGCGATTCTTCAGCGTGCCGTCGTTGGCGGCAATCGGCAGTGACGACATAAATTCAGGCATTACCGGACTATTGAAAGCCGCAAAAAGCAATTGCCCCATATGCCGCGCGCTGATTCGTTCCTTGCGCGACAAACCCGAGCCGTTTTCCACCACCAATTCCGGAAAATCGAGTTGCTTAGCGGCCAACCAGTGCTTTACCGCCGCCGCCGATTTGGCAAGTGTCGCCGGGGAATTAGCGTCAACCGTTCGTCCCGTGCCCAATGCCAAATACAACTGGCGTGCAGCAATATTATTGCTGAATTTATTGATGCCACGCACGATCTCCGCCAATGGCGGGGATTGATAAACCTTCAACGGTGTCAGCCCTTGCGGTACGCGATTGACAACGACATCGCCGTGAAACAAACCGCCTTGTTGCATCCATAGGTGCCTAAATAAATCGCGTATATAGCTTGCACTGTCTTGCAAACTCAGCATATGCGATTGCTTACCGCACTGACTGGAGAAATTGCCTTTCAGGTCTACCGTAAAGCGGTTTTTATTTTCCACGTCCGGCATCGCATCAATCATCAGCGCATTGCGCCAATCGCCGCACGTGCCGTGGGTCAGTTTTAACTGATTGTTGATTTGAACTGAACCCGGTACCGGATCGATCGCCACGCGAACTTCGTTTCTCTCCGGTTGCGGGAAAAAGTGGATTGTGGATGCCCGGTAATTGATCAACAATGCTTCCGGAATGACATTGTAAGTACGATAGGGCTGTCCGTCGAAATCACCCGGATCGTCATTTGGGATTGCGTAGTGCGTGTTATCGAGGATCAAGTCGCCCCTGATTTCATGCAGCCCGGTTTGACGCAAACGATGAATCAACAGCCAGAAATTTTCCAGATCGAGCTTAGGGTCGCCGTAACCTTTGATCGCCAAATCGCCATGCAAAACCCCGTCCATTAATGTCCCGTTGGCATACAGCATGGTCGGCCAGGTATATGCAGGCCCCAGCAACTCCAATCCGGCATATGTCGTCAGTAATTTCATCACCGATGCCGGGTTCATGCCGACATCGGCATTGACCGTTATCAGCGGTTGATTCGCGCCGATTTCCTGAACAAACACGCCGATTGCGGATTCTGGAATGGCAAGTTGCCTGAGTTTTTGCTTAACTGCGTCCGGTAATTCAGTGGCAAACACTGGAACCGACAGCGCAATCAGTGAAATAAAAAGAATAAGACAAGTGCAATTTCTGCGCATTGTGTCGAATGGCTTTCAGGTTCGTTATTTTTTCATCTTACACATCGAGAAACCGTCATCCCAGCCCATACGGTACTGCCCATCCTTGTCGTAGCGATTACGATCCTTAAATGCCCAACTTGTGTTCTTCGCTGTCTCGCAACCGTCGATATATCCTTGTTGCGTACTTTCCGGGTAGCCGGTCAAGTTGTATTTAGGTTTTGCACTCTGCGGCAACGGCCCCGCCGGGCGCTCAGGCTTTTTACCGGGTATGGGCTGTTGTTGCTTCGAAGGCAAACCACCGCATGCGGAAACAATTAACGCGATGACAGCGATTAAAAAGAATAAACGAGTATGCATAGCATTATTATCTTCAGGAAATTCACCAAACCTTACAGCACCGATTTCAGGAGCTTACCCATTTCCGCCGGGTTGTGCGTCACCTTGATGCCGCATGCCTCCATCGTATCGAGCTTTTCCTGTGCGGTTCCTTGACCGCCGGAAATGATCGCACCGGCATGCCCCATCCGCTTCCCCGGCGGCGCAGTCACACCAGCGATGAATCCGACCACCGGTTTGCGCATATTGTCTTTGATCCAACGCGCGCAATCTTCTTCGTCGCTGCCACCGATCTCGCCCACCATCAGCACCGCATCGGTTTCATCATCGTCGTTGAACAACTGCATCACATCCAAGTGCTTCAAACCATTGACCGGATCACCGCCAATGCCGATGCAGGTGGATTGTCCCAAACCAAGCGCCATCAATTGCGCCACAGCTTCGTAGGTCAAGGTACCGGAACGCGAAACCACGCCGATGCGGCCTTTTTTCTGGATATAACCCGGCATAATGCCGATTGTGAGTTCATCCGGCGTAATAATGCCGGGACAATTCGGGCCGATCAACCGGGTTTTCCTGCCTTGCATTTTGTAGCGCGTGCGA
>SXJH01000004.1 GCA_005779435.1 Nitrosomonas sp.
CAGCAAGTTGGCACTCTTATCAAGCGAGTGCTAAAATGAAACAAAGGCACAACCTAACCGAGGAGATGATTATTATGACGAATGCTTTAACGCTGCCCGCAATGGGAGGAAGTCTTGAAAGTTATATTCAGTCAGCTAATTCTTTCCCTGTTCTTTCTCAAGAGGAAGAAGCCAGGCTGGCGCGGCGTCTATGGAGTCACGGCGACTTGGAAGCCGCTCAACAATTGATTTTGTCGCATTTGCGTTTTGTCATTGCCATTGCACGCGGTTATAAAGGCTACGGCTTGCCGCAAGCGGACTTAATCCAGGAAGGCAATATCGGATTAATGAAAGCGGTCAAGCGATTCGATCCGGAACGAGGCGTACGCCTGGTATCGTTCGCAGTGCATTGGATCAAAGCCGAAATTCACGAATTCATCATGCGCAACTGGCGTCTGGTTAAAATAGCGACCACCAAGCAACAGCGCAAATTGTTTTTTAACCTGCGCAGCATGAAACAAGGATTGGATACATTGAGTCCGCACGAAGTCGACGCCATTGCCACGCAACTCAACGTCAAGCCGGAAGAAGTGGTGGAGATGGAGAAACGTTTCAACGGCGCCGATGTATCGCTCGACCCCTCGTCCGATGACGAAGACGACCGCTTTACGCCGATCAGTTATTTAACGGATGGCAATGAACCGTCTCGAATCCTTGAAGACAAACAATTAATCCAATTGCGCGAAAAAGGCTTGCAACAATCTCTGGAAAGCCTGGATGAGCGCAGCCGTCATATCATCGAAGCACGCTGGTTGCGCGAAAAAGACACCGCAACACTGCACGATCTGGCCGATGAATTAGGCGTTTCAGCAGAGCGGATACGCCAAATCGAAGCGAAAGCGCTACAAAAAATTCGCGGCGCGATGACAGCAAGCGCATAAATCAAGCTGCATAAAACCATAGCCCGTTTGACTTGGGGTTTAAGTCAAACGGGCTATTTTTATACAAAAACGATTACGCTTTCTTTCTCAAATAAATTGCGACAAATCCAATGCAATCGGCGTACCGACGATAGAGGAAAAATCATCGGTATTGAGATCGAGCAACGCCGCAAAAGCAACCAAATCGCCTTGTGTTTCAAAAGTCTTACCCGGCCCGATCAACGCGCTGAACTCATCGACTTGCGCTTGCGTTGGCGAAATACCGGCAACGGTCTTGAATAAATGAACAATCAATATCTCATTGGACACACCAGGTGCATAGGTATTGATCATTTGTTGCGCCAGCGTCGCCGCATCATCGCCGTCCATTCCCTCCTTAACCCATTGACTCAACAGATCGGTCGACGGCGCCTGATCGAACGCTGCTTGCAATAACGCGTAAATGTTGTACGTACTGCCGCCTTCCTGGGTATCGAATGAAAAAAGATCGTCGCCGAATACGCCAAACTCGATATCGTTCAGACTATCGTTACCGTCCGGACCTGAAATGAGCTTATCGGTGAACAGCTTGCTGAAGTCGTAACTGGAAAAGTTTCCGCTGAAAATAGCCGCGTCGAAACCATCCCCGCCATCGAAAACATCATCGCCCTGCCCGCCGAATACATTGTCGTTGCCGCTACCGAGATCGAAGAACTCATTAAAGTCATGCCCCTGCACCAGCAAATCATCCGATTCCGAGCCTTTGGTTTCCAATGCCAAGCCGGAACCGTCAAAATCGATGGCATGAAAATCTCCGATAAAAATGGCTGAATCGTAAATCTGATCGCCGGTATCCGCGACCGCGATTTTTATCTTGTTCGTTCCTGTAGTCACTGGCGCAATCACCGTCAAGATATTGGAAATACCGTCGTATTCCAGCGGAATCGAACCACCGGCATTATTCCGGTAATTACCGGCGGCTAGGTTGGTATCCAAAATACTCAACGGCTGATCGGCGCGATTATTGAACAATGCATAATTGACGCCATTGACATAAACACCCGCGATATCGACGAAACTGCTATCGCTAAACTCCGGATACTCGTCGGAAGCGTAAATAAGACTGAATTTAACACTGGTTAACGCAGGATCCGAGACGGTAAAACCAAACTCGAGCACCGTTGCATCCTGAACGTCGCCCGCCGATGGAAAAGCACCGTGAACCGTGCTGTTCAGATCGGCATCCGTTTCCGATGGCGTCAACGAAACACCGTAACTCGTTTGTGTATTCGACGAAGGCGGATTGCCATCGCCGGACGTCAGAAAAACCCCCGCACCGATTCCAAGACTGGGGATGCTACCGTCATAAAAAGCGATAGATGTCGTATCCCGCGATCCCGTATCCGTGAATGCGATACCTGTCCCATACTTCACACTGATCGAACCGGCGGTAACCGAAATGCCAGATCCAGAAGACAACAAAGCCGAAGTTAAACTAGGCAGCGTATGAATTGCGGGATTATATAAAGTAAAAGTTGACATTTTGTTTATCCTCCGTTCCTGTTAATATTATAAATAATCATACCAACCATTTGTTACATAACAATAACTCTGAACAGCCACGCCTTCTGTAGACAATTATTTCTTTCATTTCAATAACGATTGAGCGCATGTTTCATGCCGATTTATCGTTTGTTATTTTTACCCTTATTTCATCTTATTATCAATTAACGATATTTACATAGTGCGCTTTTCTTTTATTTGATTTTTGACATATATCAAGGAAGCTTATAGCGCTTTTTTTCAACATCAAGTAATTAGGCACATCGAGTTCAACGAAAAAACATCAAGTTATGGCACAATAAAGCGGCTGCAGTTTTCTACTGCATGACACAAGGAGCAAAAAATGAGAAAGATCGCTATCCTGTTGATCGCATCGTTTATTCTTGCTTTTATTGCACTCGATTCCGGTGTTTACAACATGGCCGCAACGGAAAAGCACTGGGCTGTCACCGAGAAAATCATCGCCTGGATGCGCGACAATTCGATTGAAGCGCGCGCCAAGGATTTGCAGGTTCCTTCGCTGAACAATGAACAAATACGTTTGAAAGGCGCGGAACACTACAACGCGATGTGCACCGCCTGTCATCTTGCGCCGGGTTTGAAACCTACCGAGCTTTCCCTCGGTCTTTATCCGCAGGCGCCTAAATTCTTCGAACGCACGCCAAGCAAAGATCCGAACGAGAAATTGGAACGCGCCAGAGCTTACTTCTGGGTAATCAAAAATGGCCTGAAAATGACCGCCATGCCGGCCTGGGGACTCAGCCACGACGACGACAGCATTTGGGCGATGGCGGCTTTCGTACTTGAATTGAATGCGATGACGCCGGAGCAATATCGGCAAATTGTCCAAACTGCACAGGACAATTCTCACGACCATACGCATCAAGATCATGGGCACGAATAAGCGCACCATTTTTATTCATGGCATATTCGGCAATTCCTCAACAGTTTGTCGATAATTACGCAAAAACGATTTACCGGATCGACACCGTCCCTGAGCCGATTTACTTGCGTATCGATACATTTTCGGCACCGCTTGCCTTGCTATTGCAGGACGCGGATTCGCATCATGCGGCCATCGTCAGTGCCTATAACCCTTTCAGCCGGCCATTGTCCATTAAGGAAAATTTGACGGCGCACCGATCGTTACGACATTGCCTGCAACATCAAGGCTATGCCGTCGTCGAAGGATCGAATATCGATCCATGCGCACAATGGCCTGCCGAAAAAAGTTTTTTTGTGTCCGGTATCGATCCGGATACCGCACAATCCATCGGGCGGCAATTTAATCAAAATGCA
>SXJH01000215.1 GCA_005779435.1 Nitrosomonas sp.
GCCATCGGCGCAGCGCACAACCTGCTGGCCGCCTTGCTGGATAATGCCATTCATTTTCGTAGCGAACTGGATCTGGAACACCGTCAAGTCTTTTGGTGCCGTGTGCTGGATGTGAATGACCGCGCTTTGCGCCAAACCGTGATCGGACTTGGCGGGCGCCTCAATGGCGTACCGCGCGAAACCGGCTTCGACATTACCGCAGCCTCGGAAATAATGGCAATTCTCTGTTTATGCGAAAATATTGCAGATCTTAAGGATCGGCTGGGGCGCATTCTGGTCGGCTTCGACCGCTCGGACAATCCGGTAACGGCGCAGAGCCTTCAAGCAACGGGCGCAATGGCGGCCCTGCTCCAGGATGCAATTTTGCCGAATCTTGTGCAATCCACCGAGGGCGTTCCAGCTTTTGTGCATGGCGGTCCTTTCGGCAACATCGCCCATGGCTGCAATAGCGTAATCGCCACTAAGACTGCCGCCGCCCGCGCCGATTTTGTCGTGACAGAAGCAGGCTTTGGTTTTGATCTGGGTGCCGAGAAATTTTTTGATCTGAAGTGCCGTAGCTCCGGCCTATGGCCCAGCGCAGTCGTCCTGGTAGTAACCGTACGCGCATTGAGAATCCATGGCGGCGGCGATTTCGCGCGCCCTGGCCCTATCCAAGAAATTGAGCGCGGCTTGGAACATTTGGAACACCATGTTCATAGCGTGCGCGCCTTTGGCTTCGAACCGATAATTGCCATCAATTGCTTTGCAGGGGATGCTCGGGAAGAGCTGATCGTCATCGAAAAAAGATGCGCAAACCTGGGATTGAATGCCGCTCTCTTCACCGCTTTTACCGACGGGGGAATCGGCGCTGAAACCCTGGCGCATGCGGTCGCTGCCGCCACTGCTCAGCCGGTGCCGCCAGCACGCTATCTTTATGATTTAAACTCACCGCCCGAAGAAAAAATCGCAGCCGTTGCCAGTACTATTTACGGTGCCAGCACTGTCGAGTTCAGCCGTACGGCCAGAAAGGATCTTGAACGGATCCGCGCCCTTGGCTACGACCGACTTCCTATCTGTATCGCAAAAACCCATCTATCGCTTAGCAGCGATCCCGCTCAGGTAGGCCGCCCTAAAGAGTTTTCACTCCCGGTTGAATCGGTGCGCATCGCTTCGGGCGCCGGTTATCTGCTGATAATGATCGGCGATATCGTCACTATGCCGGGGTTGCCGCATGATCCGGCTGCACACCGTATCGGTCTATCCGATGACGGCGAGATCATCGGTGTTTGATTGAACAGCATAAGGCACCCCCCAGTTGTGCCATCGTTCGTGTAGCACAAGATTAGGGACTGGATGCCTAAAGTTGGGTATTATCAAATTACTTCAACCCCCTCTTGCTCCAACATCCCAATGAGCGCAATCAGCGGCAATCCAATGAGCGCATTGGGATCATCGCCACTGATGCGCTCGATGAGTGCGATACCCAATCCTTCCGATTTTGCGCTGCCGGCACAGTGATACGGCTTTTCCTTGACGAGATAATTCTGTATTTGTTGGTCGCTATAGCCGCTGCGAAACTTCACATGATTAATGGCCAATTGTTGTTGCAACCGGTTTGTCGCACTGTTCAAAACACAGATCGCTGTATAAAAAACAACTTCCTGTCCTCGCACAAGCTTAAGTTGCTCAATGGCTTTATCGTGACTTAACGGTTTACCCAAACGCGTCCCATCCAATAACGCCACTTGATCCGAACCAATAATGAGAGCTTCCGGATAACTCTCAGCTATTGCACGTGCTTTCGACTCGGCTAATCGCGTTGCAGTTTGTTGCGGCTGCTCATTTTGCAACGGCGTCTCATCTATCTGGGGAGACATGATTTCAAAAGGAATTTGTAATCGCTGAAGCAATTCTTTACGATAAATTGAACTCGATCCCAATACAATTTTCTGAGTAAGCGATAATGTTTTCAAAATTTCCTTCTGAATTTTTGACACTGAAAGCTAAAAAATATACCATGCGCGCCTTATGTCTGTACGAATTGTGATAGATTCTCTTGATTTTGTTCGGAATGCGGGCGTGCGGCATGGTAAAATTCCGCTCAGTGAATTTAAGCGGTTACATAGCCTGCTTTTTGACCACGGCGGCGAGCTCAGTTTCCATGTGGCCGGTCAATACGATGAAAACGAAAGACCGGGACTTTATCTAGAAATTCAGGGCGATATGCAGTTGAGTTGCCAGCGATGCCTTGATAAATTAGCGTATCGTGTTGACACACAAACGTTTTTGCTTTTGGCAAAAACCGAAACGGAACTCAGTCAACATGACGATAACGACGAATTAGACGCTATTTTAGCGGCGCCGGAGTTGGACATAATCAGTTTAATTGAAGATGAAGTTATACTTGATTTATCGATATCGGTACGCCACCCTGATAATGAGTGCAGCATGCATAGTCCTGCTCCAGATGAAAACAATCTGATTGACCAAGCAAAAAACGAACATCCCTTTGCAGCATTAGCATCGTTGAAAAAAACAAATCGAACCTAAGGAGTTATTTATATGGCAGTTCAACAAAACAAGAAATCCCCATCAAAGCGCGGCATGCATCGGTCTCACGATTTCCTGACCAATCCTCCTTTGGCTATCGAACCGAACACGGGCGAAGTGCATTTGCGCCACCATATCAGCCCTAACGGTTATTATCGCGGCAAAAAAGTTGTAAAAACCAAAAACGACTAAACACCAATCATTCTATCAGATCGCTATATAGCTTTCCCCGCACCAAGAGCATTACCAAATTGGATATTACTGTAGCAATTGACTGCATGGGCGGCGATCATGGCCCCCATGTCACAGTACCTGCTGCACTTGACTATCTGCATCATGATTCGGAAGCCAACATCGTATTGGTAGGCATTCCGGATGCCATCGAAGCAGAATTACAGGCCGCGAATACAAAACCCGGCACACGAATCCGCATACACCCGGCCAGTGAAGTGGTCGGCATGGATGAATCGCCCGCAGTCGCGTTGCGCAGCAAAAAAGATTCTTCGATGCGCGTATCGATCAATCTTGTAAAATCCGGGGAAGCGCAAGCCTGTATCAGCGCAGGCAACACCGGCGCTCTGCTTGCCACGTCCCGATTTGTTTTAAAAACCATCCCAGGCGTCGATCGTCCCGCACTTGCAGTAATACTGCCAACCATTTCCGGCCATACTTACGTTTTGGATCTGGGCGCGAATGTCGATTGTACGGCCGAGCATCTCTTTCAATTCGGTATCATGGGCGCATCTTTGGTATCGTCGGTCGAAAACAAAATATCGCCAAGCGTCGGATTACTCAATATCGGCGAAGAAGAAATCAAGGGAAATGAAATCGTCAAGCAAGCTGCCGAATTGCTGCGCAATAGCGGGTTAAACTTCTATGGCAACGTTGAAGGCAACGATATTTACAAAGGAACAACCGATGTGGTGGTTTGCGATGGCTTTGTCGGCAACATCACACTAAAAACGTCGGAAGGCTTGGCGCAAATGCTCGGCACTTATTTGCGCGAAGAATTTAATCGCAATTTGCTCACAAAATTTGCCGGTCTTATTGCGATGCCGGTGATTAAATCCTTCAAGCGCCGGGTAGATCATCGCTGCTATAATGGCGCCAGTTTTCTGGGATTGCGCGGCATTGTCATTAAAAGCCACGGCTCTGCGGACAAATATGCTTTTGGCTTTGCTATCAAACGCGCCGCCGATGAAGTACGCGGCGGCATGTTACGGCGCATCAGCGAACGGGTTGCCGAATTTTCACGGCATTCTCAAACCTCTTCTACAGCAGATACAAAATAATGTATTCAAGGATTACTGGAACAGGCAGTTATTTACCGGAAAAAATTCTGACCAACCTTGATCTGGAACGCATGGTCGACACCAGCGACGAATGGATACGAACACGAACGGGCATCACGCAACGACATATCGCGCGCGAAGATCAATCCGCTAGCGATTTGGCCATGTATGCATGCCAGAACGCGATGCAAGCGGCCGGAGTTACCGCTAAAGATATTGATTTGATCATTGTCGCCACCACCACACCCGATATGATTTTTCCGAGTACCGCCTGTATCTTGCAAAACAAGCTCGGCATCGAAAATTGTCCGGCATTCGATGTGCAAGCTGTTTGCAGCGGCTTCGTATATGCATTGGCAACTGCGGATATGTTTGTCAGTTCTGGAAAATGCCGCAATGCCCTGGTAGTCGGTAGCGAAATCTACTCAAAAATTATTGATTGGAACGATCGCAGCACTTGCGTATTATTCGGCGACGGCGCAGGCGCCGTAGTTCTATCGCAAAGCGATGAACCAGGCATTTTATCGACGCACCTCCACGCCAGCGGCAGCTATAGCGATATCCTATCGGCGCCAGGCAGTATCAGCGGCGGTAAAATTCAAGGCAATCCTTTTATCAATATGGAAGGCAACACCGTTTTTAAATTTGCCGTCAAAGTGCTGGAAGAAGTTGTACAAGAAGCTATTGCCAAAAACAATTTACAAACCACCGATATTGATTGGCTGATTCCTCACCAAGCCAATATCCGCATCATTCAATCAACCGCCAAGAAACTTGGGTTACCGATGGATAAAGTCGTTGTTGCCGTGGACAAACATGGCAATACCTCTGCCGCCTCCATTCCGCTCGCTCTCGATATCGCGGTACGTGACGGACGCATCAAAAAAGACCAATTGGTATTACTAGAAGGCGTGGGTGGCGGATTTACATGGGGAGCAGTGCTGCTGCGCTGGTGATTTATGAAATTTGCATTCGTTTTTCCAGGACAAGGATCGCAATCCGTCGGCATGATGAATGGATATAGCGACCTGCCTATCGTTCAACAAACCTTTATCGAAGCTTCCGATACGCTTAAGCAAGATTTCTGGTCGATGGTAAATAACGGCCCAGCCGAGGATCTTAACTTAACCGTCAATACACAGCCGCTTATGCTGACTGCAGGCATTGCGGTTTATCGCGCATGGATAAATTCAGGCGGAACGAAACCGTCGATTCTGGCCGGGCATAGCTTGGGCGAATACACTGCGCTCGTTGCAGCGGAAGCATTGGACTTTACCGATGCGCTTAAACTCGTTCACTTCCGTGCACAAGCCATGCAACAAGCAGTTCCGGAAGGAGTCGGCGGCATGGCAGCGATTCTTGGATTGGAAGATGAAGTCATTAAAACTATTTGCCGGGAAATAACACAACAAAACGATGGAAAATCGCTTGAGCCCGCCAACTTCAATTCACCGGGACAAATCGTCATCGCCGGACACAAAGATGCCGTTCTCGAGGGTATCGAAAAATGCAAAGCCAAGGGCGCTAAGCGCGCCATCATGTTGCCGATGAGCATTCCATCGCATTGCTCTTTAATGAAGAATGCCGCCGATGATATGCAACTGCGGCTGGAACAGGTAAAGCTGCAAGCGCCCAAGATTCCGATTTTGCATAATGCCGACGTGAAAGCGCATGCCGATATTGCATCGATCAAAGAAATTCTGGTTCGGCAGCTTATCAATCCGGTGCGATGGGTAGATACCGTTAATGCACTTGCGGCAACCGGCATCTCGCATCTTGTCGAATGCGGACCCGGTAAGGTATTAATCGGACTGAATAAACGTATCGAGCAAAGCCTGCAGCATTTATCGCTGACCGATACCGAAACCATTCGGCAGGCTGTTAACAATTTGAAAACAATATAGTTCGCAGGGACTATATTCATCGCGAACTGTCATGACTGGCAGTTTTGGAGACATGAACATGGAAAATAAAATAGCGCTCGTCACCGGCGCCAGTCGCGGAATTGGTCAAGCGATTGCCCTAAAACTAGGCCAACTAGGTGCCACTGTCATAGGCACGGCAACATCGGATACCGGCTCCGCAGCCATTGCACAATACTTAAAAAAAGCGGGCATCAAAGGTACCGGGGTTACATTGAACGTCAATGATGCCCAGCAAATCGACCAAACCATACAATTAATACGCGAACAATTCGGCGAAATTGAAATTTTAATCAATAACGCAGGCATCACACGCGACAATTTATTAATTCGCATGAAGGATGAAGAATGGGATGAAATCATGGAAACCGATTTAAAATCGGTATTCCGTTTGAGTCGCGCCGTTCTTCGCGCTATGATGAAAGCACGCTACGGTCGAATCATTAACATCTCGTCCGTCGTCGGCGCCATGGGCAATTCCGGGCAGACGAACTATTCCGCTGCGAAAGCCGGGATGTTCGGTTTCAGCAAATCGCTGGCACGCGAGGTTGGCAGCCGCAACATCACCGTGAATTGTGTCGCTCCAGGTTTTATTGACACCGATATGACGCGTGTCTTAGCAAATGAATTACAACAAAATCTGATCCAGCATGTGCCGCTCGGCAGGCTGGGTCGCCCGGAAGAAGTTGCAGCAGCAGTTGCTTTTCTGGCTTCCTCGGCAGCCGGATATATTACCGGTGCAATACTGCACGTTAATGGCGGAA
>SXJH01000216.1 GCA_005779435.1 Nitrosomonas sp.
CTGAAGCCGATCAATACCAAAAAATCCCCGATACCCTGGATGTCTGGTTCGACTCGGGAGTCACCCATGCAGCAGTATTATGCCGTCGTGAACAGTTAAGCTTCCCTGCGGATTTATATTTAGAAGGCTCGGATCAACATCGCGGCTGGTTCCAATCGTCGCTGCTGACCGGTTGCGCTATGGATGGCCGCGCGCCGTACGATGCCTTGCTGACGCATGGTTTTGTCGTCGACGGCAACGGCCACAAAATGAGCAAATCCAAAGGCAACGTCATCGCACCGCAAAAAGTGATGGATACCTCGGGGGCGGATATTTTGCGCTTGTGGGTCGCATCCACCGATTATTCCGGCGAACTGTCGATTTCCGAAGAAATCCTGAAACGCGTGGTGGAAAGTTACCGGCGCATTCGCAATACATTGCGCTTTTTACTCGCCAATTTGGCGGATTTCGATCCCAAAACCGATCAAGTCGCCATCGAAAACTGCCTGGAAATAGACCGCTATATGCTCGCTTTCACCGACGCTTTTCAGCAAGACTTGCTGCAAAGCTACCAGCGCTACGAATTCCACCAAGCGGTGCATCAACTGCACAACTACTGCTCCGAGGATCTCGGCGGCTTCTACCTGGATATTCTCAAGGATCGCTTGTATACCTCCGCCGCCAAAGGCCTGCCGCGCCGTTCCGCACAAACCGCGCTGCATCACATCGCGCACAGCCTGGTGCGCCTGTTTGCGCCGATCCTTAGCTTCACCTCGGACGAAGTTTGGGAGCATTTGACCGGAGACGCCGAGGACAGCGTGCTGCTGCACCTATGGCATGTCTTCCCGGCGCAACCGGATACGGAATCGTTGCTGCAGCGCTGGGAAAGAATCCGCGCACTGCGCGCGCAAGTATTGAAAAAACTGGAAGAATCCCGCGCACAAGGGGAAATCGGCTCATCGCTCGCGGCCACTGTCGACATACGCGCCCACGATGCGGATTTCGCCTTGCTCAGTACGCTGCAGGACGACCTGCGTTTCGTGCTGATCGTCTCCGAAGTGAACCTGACTTGCAGCAACGACTCGCAGCAACAGGAAATTTCGGTGAAATCCAGCACTCACGGCAAATGCGAGCGCTGCTGGCATTATCGTGACGATGTCGGCCGGCATGCAGCGCATCCGGCGTTATGCCAACGCTGCATCGCCAACTTGCACGGCAATGGCGAACAACGCAATTTCGCATAAAGCACAACGTCAGCGTTCGGAAACTAAAATTATGAAGCTTCACACCAGCCTCGGTATCGCACTGATCGTACTGATCCTCGATCTCGCCAGCAAATTCTGGGTGGAATCGACAATGCAATTCGGTCAAACCATCCCGCTCACCGGCTTCTTTAACCTGGTGCTGACCTACAACGCCGGTGCCGCATTCAGCTTTTTAAGCACCGAATCCGGCTGGCAGCGCTGGTTCTTAAGCGGCATTGCCGGGATCGCCGCGCTGGCGATCACCTATATGCTCCACAAATACCGGCACGAACGGTTATTCTGCTGGTCATTGAGCCTGGTTCTAGGCGGTGCTTTGGGCAATCTTTACGACCGCATTACGCTGGGCCACGTGGTCGATTTCCTCGATTTCTACGTCGGCGACTATCACTGGCCTGCATTCAACATCGCCGACTCGGCCATCTGCATCGGCGCAGCACTTTTAATATACGAAAGCTTCCGCAACAAAAAAGACCCGGAAGACTCCGGGCATCGCAAATAAGCAACTTACTTCGATGGCAAAAAACGCAAAACTTACTTACTCGATTTCTTTTCCTTCGTAATCGGATTCTGTAGCGTATAGCCGTTTTCTTTCATTTTATATCCGCCGTAAGCGCCCGCCCCGGCAGCCACCAAGGTCCAGCAACCGCTCAGGAAAGGGATCGCGATCAATACCGCGATGACGTTTATCAGTTGTTTTCTTTTCATTCCGGCTCCTTCTTATAAACAATGAACATGTATTTTTTTACGGCAATTCCTTCGTAAATCGAGCATACCACATCGTCGAATCGATTCCTAAAACTGCACAGGATGTTAAACGCCGACAAAGAAAATGACAAAAGAATCGAGTGCATGTTGGCAATGAATTTACCCATTTTTTGATCGCCTGAACTCTCGATTCCGTACCTGTCTCGACGCTATTGTCACATATTCTTGATCTAGATCAATGAAATTACTATGGATTTGGTTAAAAATTTTTGCGCTTATATAGCATAGGAGGAAATAAACATGAGTCCATCGGAACAGACAAAAGATCCTGGCGTACTTAAAAGTATGAGTATCGCTATCGCTGCCATATTCTGCGTGTTGGCGAGTTTGATTATCGTATCGTCATACCTTGCCGGCAGTTCGGGCTAATATGACAACCGCCTCCCGGCTGTACCCTATCTCTCGATTACATAGGCGATTAGCCAAGGGCATTCCGGGATCGATTGCAAGATAACGGGGCAGAACCATCGGATGCGGTTCCTAAAAGGAATGGCCAGCATTCCGATCATCGGACACCCTCAGAGATTGTGCAGGCATTGTTTTATTTGCTGTCGATCCTATAAACAGGCCATAAGCCGGTTAGCGATTCGGTTTCGTAACGCTGGCACAATGACCGGTAAAACCGGCTCGGGCCGTCGAGCGGGTGTACGTCAAGGATGTCAGCAAAACCGCGCTCGGCTTGCATCCATTGTTGCGCATGGTATGCCGTCAAGGCGCATGCAAAGCGCTCGCATATCCATTGCTGTTCCCGATGGGCCGATTGTCGTTGCGCTACGAGATCGAACAACTGTATCGGCTTTATCCTGCCGGGCATCAGGAAACTTCCCAGCGCACGGATCAGGAAACCGTCCAAATCTTCGGTGACCTCGCCCGATAACAAAATGCGCGTCCTAAGAATTTTATTGGCGCTCTGAACGCGATTGGCGGTGTTAACGACATCGCCCGCCACCGAGTAATTGCCGCCTCCACGGCGCAAGGCCATTTCGCCGAAGTGCAGGCCGATCCGGGTGGGCAATCGCGGCCCGTCTTGCGGTTGGGATCGATTAAAACGCTCGACCGCCGCTGCCAAATTCAGCGCCGCATCGCAGGCTTGCGCCCGTGCGCTCATATTTTCCGGATCGGCAATCCAGATCGCCAGCATCGAATCTCCCGTCATGTCCATGATATGGCCGCAATGCTGCTTGATCGGATTTTTCAATACGTCGCGATACTGCGCCATCAAATGACTGAGAGCACCAGGGGCCATCGGTTCGGATAACGCCGTATAGCCTTCTACATCGGTAGTCAAGCACAAGCCTTGAATTTCCGTCTCATCGCGATCTTTCCCCAACACATCCTCTATCGCCGGATCGGGATACGAAGGACCCAGGATTTTTTTGATTTCCGCCAATTGAGCTTCGAGTTGCCGGGCTTTTTCCTCGGCCCAATAATGCTTAAGCGCTTCCGCTGCAACGAAAGCGAACACTATTTGCATCAGCGGAATAACCAGCGGTACCCAAATCGCATCGCGCTTGAATAAACAATACGCACAGAACGCGTAAAAAACGGCAACGAACATGACGCAGAGAATTGCGTTGCGCGTCGATATCTTCTGAAAAACGATGCCGAGGATCAATCCGAATAAAAAAATGACGGTCAGACTGTCCGGGTACGCAAGCGGTGTAAGCGGCTTATTTTCCAATAAATTCGCAACAGCGGTGGCCGCAATTTCAACGCCGCTGATGTAGAGCCCGTCCGGATTTGAAAACACCGTGTGATAATCGTCGCGCACCAGATCCTGTTCCGGCTGCGTCGCCCCTGAGAATCCGACAAAAACGACTTTATTCTTAAAGTCGTTTGTTGCCGCCGCATCGCTGTCGATTAACGACTGAAATGCCTGAAAATAAGGTATGGTTTTAACGGTGCGCGGCGGCCCGTAGAAATTGAGGTGGTATTTTTCCTCGCCCGAATAAACCGCCAACAATGCGGCAAGCAAGCGCTTCTGAGCCGCATTCAGCGTAGCGTGCCGGTGCACCCGCGTTTGTATTTCTCCGGTCAATTGCGGGTTGTGAACGAACAACTGCCGCATGGCGAAGACCGCATCCTCAACATCCATCCGGCTGATCGCCCCATCGGATAATTGCAACGCAGACACCGCATCCGCATCCGCAAGCAAACGAATCAATTCGCCGTGCAAAGGCAAGGCCAGCAATTGTAAAACGACAACCGGCACCGTCGGAAAATCACCCGCGCTGGCTTTAAAAACCCAATAATCGTTGACCCGTTCCGCCTTCGGCAATGGGAAGGGCGCGGTTGCACGCGCCGCATCGGCAATCGCCGGTAACAATTGCATCGTGCCTTCATGCCGGATAACGCTGCTTTCCCGGTTCTCATCAAGCGTCAATCCGGTGTTTCGATACGTCAGTCGCTCGATCAGCACTGTGTTCCCGGCTGCACTCATTGCGCGCGACAGTTGCTTGTCGTGCTCAGGCACCGAACCCGGCGCATCGAAAATAAGATCGAAAACGATGATGCGCGCACCTGCGGCGGTAAGCCGTTCGATCAATTGCGCGTGCATTTCGCGCGGCCATAAGCGCGGCAGCAGCGGCAAATTGAATTGTGTCGCGGAAGGCTGATCGAGCGCGACGATGACTACGTCATCGGGTGCGGCAATAGGGCCGCGCAAATGAAACAACCAGTACAAACCGAATTTTTCTTCCAGTTTCTGGCCATGCGGCGTCAAAAAAACACCGGCGCCCATTAAACCGATAACAACGCCAAGCGCTAAAAGCTTATGCCACCGGATCGTCATATGGACCGCACACGCGCATTTAATCGGCTAATTTCCCGTTCAACAACTCCAGCACGCCGCCTTCAGCGGAATGACGAATTCGCGTAATTCCGCCGTTACTGACCTTGATGCGATATAAACCGCTTGGAGACGCATGCACGGTTTTGGCGATCATGGCGCGAATGACACCGGCGTGCGCAACGATCAAATAATGCCGCCCCTGATGGCGGCTCAAGGTCTCATCGTAAGCCGAACTGACGCGCTGCACAAAATCATCCAGCGGTTCGGCGCCTTGCGGTCGGCAATTGACGGGATCGCGCAAAAAAGCCCGGTAAGCATCGATGCGATCGATTTTGACCGCATCGTGACTGAGCCCCTCCCATTCGCCGAACCCGACTTCCTTAAAACGCGGCTCGACGGTCACCGGAATGCCATGCCGTTCGCCGAGCGCATGCGCAAATTCCCGGCAGCGCAGCAACGGAGAAGTGACGATATGTTGCCAGGACTTGTGCTCGCCCACCGCCGCCCACATTTGCGACCATCCTTTTTCAGTCAGCGGATCGTCTACTCCATGACCTCGATAACGGCGGCCGCCCGCAGGTTCGCCGTGGCGAATCAAATCGATGATGGTTTCCAGCATAAAAAATCGGCAAAAAATTACGATGTGCTAGTTTAGTCGATTTGATGCAAGGTGCATTAAGACAGATCAAAAAAATATAGTGGCCGGGAAACATTGAGTAATTCGGCGGGCAAGATGAAATGCAAGGCCGATAGAGCGAAGAAAAATGAGACAGATCATAGCGACAGGCGAATTTCCGAGCACCGCCCAACGCAACGGATCGCTTGCGCGGCCAATTATTCAGCGTTTCCCTAGGAGTCTGCCGGACTCCTAAAAATGCAAATTCAATCGCAAGACCACTTGCGGCACATGATGAGAATTCCGCCCCAGCGCGCTGTAACCGTTATTGATGGCATCGCTTTGCCAAAGAAAATAATCGCGAAGACCGACGGCGACATGCTTATTGATATTCATAAAAATATCCGGTTCGAACCATACGCGCGCGGGTATGCCATTGATATTCTCGGAACCGTGCGCATCGGCTTTGCCGCCGTCTCCGACTTGATAGCGCAAAAAGGCTTGCGATGTCCAGGTAAATCCCAGCATTTTCCAGGAAGTCCGCCAATCCACACCGATCAGCCAACTGCCGCGATAGTCGGTTTGATGCCCGACATCGTAACCGCCTTGCCCGGCGGAACCGGAGGTATCGCTTTTCCATCGATACCATGAAGTGACTCTGAAACGATCAAAACCGGGAACGTTGAGGTGAATTTGCGGGCCGATTTCTTCGGCTTTGAATTTATAATACTCCCCGCGTTCGATGCGCCCCGAAACGCCCCAATCCCTGAGAAACCCCGTCTTCGGCTCAAATCCGAACACCCTCGACGCATGCAATTCCGTACCGATCACCATAAAGTAGCTCGAATTGCCGGGGCCGTAAGCAAAAGCCGCCGGATTATGAGGCCCGAACACCGGACCGCCCAACGGCTCATTGCTATGCAGCCGATCATACAAAAAGAAAGTGCTGCCCAGATTGTAATCGTGTTCGTGCTGAAAACGGTAAGTTTCCAGACGGTTACTGTTGGCGCCGTATCCCAGCACCTTGTCCTCGCTCGAATGCAAGGCCGCAGCCGCTTGTATGCTGTTCTGGATGTCGTTGAACTTAATAAATTGGGCGATAGCGTCATGCGAAAAACCTAAACAGGCAATACAACAACCCGCCACGCCCTTTAGTTTTTTCATTTCCTTACTATCGTTGAAATTGGAATGCGGTATTATAAAGAAATTTCAGTAGCCTGCTGCGTAGCGCCATCGGCAAAATCCGTAGCAATCGCTTACGCATTGAGAACCTAATTCTTTTTACATGAACATTTCATCAGAAGTCGCTTTCGATAACTTAGTCGAACTGGTCGTCCATATTTGCGAAACACCCATTGCAGCGCTGAGCTTGCTTGATAACGATCGTTCCTATCTTCGATCCGCCGTCGGTCTGGATATTTGCGATATTTCCCAACACGACAGCCTGTTTGAATATATCTCGCAACAAAATCGCGTTACCGTTATTGAAGACATACAGCAGCATAGCAGTTTTCCCAACATAGCCGGTATTCGTTTCTGTGCGGGTATTCCTTTGATTGACAGCGCCAACCGGCGTCTGGGCGTGCTTTGTGTTTTCGATACGATTCCCCGGGGATTGAATTCCACTCAAATTAAGGCGCTGAATACCTTAACCAAGCAATTGACGGATATCGTCGGCATGCAATTCACTCTGAAGAATCTGGAACATGAAAAGAAGAAATACGCAGCTTTGTTGCAAATCTCCGGAGATGGCGTCCATATTTTCGATCGCGCCGGAAAGGTGATCGATGTCAATGAAAAGTTTTGCGAAATGCTGGGTTACACGCGCCAGGAACTGCTCGCCATGAACGTTGCGGATTGGGATGCCGGTTTCTCGCCCGATTCGCTCAAAGACAAGGTTCAGCAAACTTTCCACACGCCGGAAATTTTCGACACCAAACATCGGCGCAAGAACGGTCATATTTTCGATGTGGAAATCAGCGCGCAACCGGTATGGATCGACAATCAGTTATACCTCTGGAATGCTTCGCGGGACATCACCGTGCGCAAACAAGTCGAGGCGGCGCGCGAACGCCTGATTAAAGAAAGCAAAGAACACGAGCAAGTATTGCAAAAAGCAAAAGATGCCGCCGAAGCCGCAAATCGCGCCAAAAGCGAATTTCTGGTCAACGTGAGCCATGAATTGCGCACTCCGCTGAATGCCATTCTCGGTTTCGCGCAGTTAATGCAAATGGATGAAAAATTGGACGATCGATCCAAGCAGCAAGCACAAAAAATCGAACAAGCCGGTTTGTTATTGCTTAATCAAGTAAATGATTTGATCGATCTAGGGCGCATTGAATCCGGCAAATTGCAACTGAACATCGAAACCGTCACTATTGATCAAGCAATGAACGACAGCATCAAGCTTGTTGAATCAATGGCAGAAAAACAAGAAATCGGCATTATTTATCAAAGCAGTGTCAATGAAGCCGTAACCATACAAGCCGATGCTTCACGTTTACGGCAGATTTTGATCAATCTGCTCTCGAACGCGATTAAATATAACCGTCCGCAAGGCAGCGTGACACTGGCCTGTCAGATCCGCGCAGACAGGATACGCCTTAGTGTGACCGACACCGGAACAGGCATTCCGATCAGCCTGCAAAATCGGATTTTCACCTCCTTCGACAGACTGGGTAAGGAAGGCGGCGCCATCGAAGGCACCGGCATCGGGCTTACGATTTGTAAAAACATTGTCGAAGCAATGGGCGGCAATATTGGGTTTGAGAGCATTGATGGACAAGGGAGTACCTTCTGGGTGGAATTTGCCATCGGCACAGCGGTCAGCAATTTCACCCCCGGCAGAACCGATCTTTCCCCTCCGGAAACGCCGCAGCAACCAATACCGGAAAGGGCCGTCCGGCATATTTTGCTGGCGGAAGACAATCCGGTCAATCAAATGTTTGCTTGCGCAGTGCTCGACAAACTGGGCTATACCGTCGATGTGGTCGAAACCGGGGCCAAGGCGGTTAAAGCCGCTCACACCGGCATCTACGATTTGGTTTTGATGGATTGTTTGATGCCGGAAATGGACGGTTACGAAGCAACCAGAATCATTCGTCAAGCCGAAACCGGCGGCGAACGACGCATTCCCATCGTCGCCATGACCGCCAACGCGATGGAAGGCAATCGCGAGGCATGCCTGGCATCCGGAATGGACGATTACATCACCAAGCCCGTCGATATCGCGCTTCTACAAAAGGTTCTCAATCGCTGGCTGAAGATCGAGAAATAAAACAAACTACCTCGGCAGCATTCCCAACAGTCTATTAACCCGGTTTTATCTCCGTCTGCCGCAAGCGTATGCTCAACTCCCTGAGCTGCTTCTCGTCCACCGTGCTTGGCGCATGCGTCAATAAACATTGCGCGCGCTGCGTTTTAGGGAATGCGATAACATC
>SXJH01000217.1 GCA_005779435.1 Nitrosomonas sp.
CAACAGGCCGTTGTCGACGAATACGCAAGTCAATTGCTCGCCGATGGCGCGATGAATCAATGCGGCGGCTACGGAAGAATCGACGCCGCCCGACAATCCCAGAATAACTTGTTCTTTCCCGACAGCGGTGCGAATTCTTTCAATGGCCTCATCGACATAATTGGGCATAGTCCAGTCGCGACCGATGCCGCAGATATCGTGCACAAACCGGTCGAATATCGCTTTTCCTTGCAACGTGTGCGTGACTTCCGGATGGAACTGGATCGCGTAAAATTTGCGTTTATCGTCAGCCATCGCGGCGATCGGTGTGGTGGCGGTGTGTGCCATGACGCTGAATCCGGCGGGTAACGTCACCACTTTGTCGCCGTGGCTCATCCATCCATCGAGAATATGATCGCCGTCGGCGCTGACGCGATCCTGGATTTCCCGAAACAAAGCGCCCTGTTGCGTGGTTTGAATTTCCGCATAGCCGAATTCGCGCACGCGCGCATTTTCCACGGCACCGCCCAATTGCGCCGCCATGGTTTGCATGCCATAGCAAATGCCCAATACCGGCACATTCAATTCAAAGACGATTTGCGGCGCGCGCGGCGTTTCCTCTTCGGTGACGGATGCCGGTCCGCCCGAGAGAATAATTCCTTTGGGGTTAAATGCCTTGATGAATGCCGGATCGACATCGTAAGGATGCAATTCGCAATACACATTGGTTTCGCGAATCCGGCGCGCGATGAGTTGGGTATATTGCGAACCGAAATCCAGGATGAGAATTTTTTGATGCATTAAGCTGAAGGCCTACTTGACGTGATAATTGGGGGCTTCTTTGGTAATTTGTACGTCGTGCACATGCGATTCGCGGATACCGGCGGAGGTGATTTCGACGAATTCGGCTTTCTCGTGCATCGCCGCAATCGATTCGCATCCCAAATATCCCATGCTGGAACGCACGCCGCCCATCAATTGGTGGATGACGGCGGAAATGCTGCCTTTGAAAGGTACGCGCCCTTCCACGCCTTCGGGCACCAGTTTGTCGTTGTTTTTTTGCTCTTTGTCCTGGAAATAACGGTCGCTGGAGCCTTGCTGCATTGCCGATAACGATCCCATGCCGCGATAGCTTTTGTACGAACGGCCTTGGAATAATTCGATTTCACCCGGCGCCTCGGTTGTGCCTGCGAACAAGCCGCCGAGCATTACCGTATCCGCACCGGCTGCCAGTGCTTTGGCGATGTCGCCGGAATAGCGAATGCCGCCATCGGCGATCATCGGCACGCCGCAGCCTTTCAGCGCCTCGGACACATTGTGAATCGCAGTGATTTGAGGGATGCCGACACCTGCAACGATGCGCGTAGAGCAGATTGAGCCTGGGCCGATGCCAACCTTCACTGCGTCCGCGCCGTGATCGACCAATGCCCGGGCTGCTGCTGCGGTAGCCACGTTGCCGCCGATCACCTGCACCGACGGCAAGTTCTTTTTGACCCATTTAATGCGATCCAGAACGCTTTGCGAATGACCGTGCGCGGTATCGACGGCGATTACGTCGACGCCGGCTTCCGCCAACGCAATCGCGCGTTCTTCGCTGCCTTCGCCGACACCGATCGCTGCGCCGACGCGCAAACGCTCTTGCTCATCTTTGCAAGCAAGCGGGTATTCGGAGGTTTTGATAATATCCTTGACGGTGATCAAGCCGCATAATTCGAACTTATCGTTAACCACCAATACCCGTTCAAGTCGGTGTTTATGCAACAATTCCAGCACTTGGGCGCGCGAAGTATCTTCCTTAACCGTTACCAAACGGCTCTTTGGCGTCATAATGTGCTTGATGGCTTGATCGAGATTCGTTTCAAAACGGAGATCCCGGTTGGTTACGATCCCGACAACTTTTTTACCATTAACAACGGGCAGTCCGGAGATTTTATGTCGGAGAATCAATTCCAGAACTTCGCGTACGGTCATATTCTGATGAATCGTGATCGGATCTTTCACCACGCCGCTTTCGAAGCGTTTCACCTGCGAGACATGCTCGGCTTGCGCTTGTATCGACATGTTTTTATGAATGATGCCGATACCGCCTTCTTGCGCCAGGGCGATTGCCAACGGCGCTTCGGTGACGGTGTCCATCGCTGCCGACAGCACTGGGATATTGAGCGCGATGGTGCGCGTCAATTGCGTTGCCAAACTGACATCGCGCGGCAGAACCATCGAATGGGCCGGAATCAGCAAAACATCGTCGAAGGTGAGAGCTTTTTGAATCAATTGCATAATGACAGTCCTTTGCAAAGCGACATTATAGCCAAATTCGGGCGCAAATTCGCTCCCAATCGATGGGGGGCGCAATCTATTTTTGATCGCGTTAGTTGGTAACACTCAATGCTGGAGCAGCTCATGAGAATTTTTGTATGGATAGGTTTAGCGTTATTGCTGAGCAGCGTTTCGGTCAATGCGCAGATTTACAAATGGGTGGATGAACACGGAAAAACGCAGTATTCCGACCGTCCGCCGCCTCCCGGAGAAGCAAAGGATGAAAAGAAAATCAACATAAAAACCGGCGCATCCTTACATGGCGACAATGAATCCGGTGCGGCTAAAGGTTTGGCGGAACAAAAATCCGAATTTGAGAAACGCCGCCAACAAAGAATGGAAGAGGAAGCCAAGCAAAAAACCAACGCCGATGAAAATAAGAAGAAATGTATCGATGCGAAAACGCAATTGAGCATGTATTCGGATTCGCCGCGATTGAGCGTGCCGGACGGTGCGGGCGGGATTACTTATGTCGATGAAGAAACGCGCCAGAAAAAAATCGACGAAGCCAATAAGCTCATCGCTTTATTTTGTAAATGATATGACAGAGCGGATTCGATGACCGTGCACTTTGGTAAATATATTACCGTTGTTTTGCTTGTGCTAGCGGCTGCAACGCCAAGTACAGCCGCATGTGCGCAGCAATCGAAGCTGAGCGCCTTGTATCCGCCCATATCCTGGCAGATTTTGCCGGGGGAAGATATCGCGGAAACCGCGCGCTTGGTTTATCCGAAAGATCCCGTAGCGCGCGATAGCCTTATTCGTGCAATTATCCGCATCAATCCCGATCATTTTCCGCAAGGTACGAACCGGCTGCTGGCCGCAGGAACCGTGATTCAATTTCCCGATTTAAGAACCGTCGGCGCTTATGCGAAAAGAACCGCCGACAGGCAACAAAAACAAAGCCGCACCCATCGGGAAACTCGCAATCGGCTGCAACAAACGCCTGCCGATAACATTGCCGCGCCGCTAAAAAACAATTCGGCGGTAACGCAATTGATCGCTCAGTTGGAAAAAACCGCCATTGCCGAAGCGCAGGAATTGACCGAACTGTCGGCGCATATTGCCGCATTGGAATCGTTGTTGCATAAATTGCGTTCAATACCATCGGCGGAAACTGCAGCCGGTAAAAATTCCTTCGATGGCATGCCGGGCGCCTCAACGGAAAATAGCGCATCGCCGCCGGTTCCAACGCTGCAACAACACAAGACACAACCCGGCAGTCAGCCGCCTGCGTTCGATGAAGCGCCAGAACCGCCGATAGAGGTTTCGGTATTCACCGATACCGTAGTTCCTGTTGGAATTTTGCTAACGTTGCTGATCGCTCTTTCGGTATTGCGCAGTTACCGCAGCATCAAACAGCGCTTCGCTCGCCGCAACATTTCTTTCGGTGATACCGGAGAACCCGATCGGCACGAAGCCCTGCTGTTGCAGCGGGAAGAGGCCGCTGCCGCTTCATCCGATCAGCTTTCCGAATCGACCGGACGGATCATGGCCGAAGTGAATTCGCTGATCGAGCAAAATAACAGCGCTGCGGCGATAGAATTATTGCAAAAACAGCTTGCAACCGATCAGCGCGATATTCAAGGCTGGCTGCAGCTATTCGAATTGTTATATAAATCCGGCAACAAAAGGGATTTCAAGAAAAACGCCCGCCGCTTCAAGCGGATGAAGAAATTCCCCGATATTTGGATGCAAATTCAGGAATTGGGCAGCCGCCTGGAGCCAAACGAGTCGTTATACTTCAACGAACAAAAACGCA
>SXJH01000033.1 GCA_005779435.1 Nitrosomonas sp.
CAGTGTCAGCGCGATACATTGATAACGAGTTTGCATGATTCTTTTCCTAATGATTGGTTGTTATGAAATAAGTAATTTAGGCCGGAATCATAACGCTTTGGGCGGCAAATAGACAAGCTGCCGCGCTTATAAACCGCCAAGAGAAACGCCGATTAATTGGCTGTGCGAGCGACTCACTTCGTTGCGCGGTACTCGCTGCCTCGCCTATCTTGTCGATATGTCTCGGTCGCTGCGTTCCGTGCGCCTCGTGCTTCATCTCGTTCGCCGAATAAATCAGCATTTCCAAAGTTTTTCCTGTACATAACCGCAGATTTGTTGCGCCAAATCGCTCGCCAAGCAATCGAATTCGCGAATTCCTTCGTCTTTCATGCTGCGCAGCCAAGTCAATTGCCGTTTGGCGAGTTGGCGGGTTGCGAAAATACCCATGTCGCGCAGTTGCGTTTGATCGATTTGCCGGTCTAAATAAAGGCATGCCTGGCGGTAACCGACGCAACGCATCGCCGGAGATTCGGTGCTCAATGCCGGGAAACGCTGGCGAATCGCTTGTACTTCATCGATCAGCCCAGCCGCGAGCATCGCTTCGAAACGTTGCGCTATGCGCCGGTGCAATTGGCTGCGCTCGCTCGGTATTAAAGCCAGGCTGATTTTGCGGTATGGAAAATCGGTCTGCTTGGTGGTTTTCAGCAATTCCGACATGGTTTGCTGCGTCAGCAAGCAAACTTCCAGTGCGCGCTGGATGCGTTGACTGTCCGCCGGTTTAATGCGCGCGGCCGCTTCGGGGTCTAATCCGGCAAGCTGCCGATGCAATGCAGGCCAACCCAGCGTTTCCGCTTTTTTTTCCAGCTCCAGCCGCAATGCCGCATCTGCGGGCGGCAACACCGACAATCCTTGTTGCAATGCCCGGAAATACAGCATGGTGCCGCCGACAAGCAATGCAATCTTGTTGCGCCGCGTTATGTCATCGATGCGTTGCAATGCTTCGGCGCGAAATTGCGCCGCCGAATAATGCCGATCGGGATCGATCAAGTCGATGAGATGATGCGGTACGCGCGCGAGCGTTTCCCGATCCGGCTTTGCCGTGCCGATATTCATGTGGCGGTACACTTGCGCGGAATCGACGCTGACGATTTCAACCGGAAACCGCTCGACCAAATTCAGCGCAATGCGGCTTTTACCGCTGGCTGTCGGCCCCATCAGAAAAATAACCGGCGGTAAATGAGATGCTTTTTGCATGAGATCGGTCAATTTTAAAATTGAGTAAAACACTAAACTATTTGATATAAAATCGGTCGAAATTTTGTTCGCAAATAGTCATTGGACAATTGGCGAAACTCGGCTAAACTTCGAAAAACTCAATTTCTGGCAGGAATATCCTTTGAAAATCTTCGCTATCGCTTTATTCGCCATCATAGTATATAGCCTCGGATCGGCGCTGTATTACTTGTTCAAAGACCAAGGCAATTCAACGCGCATGGTCAGGTCGCTGAGCATACGCATCGGCTTATCGCTTTTTCTGTTTATCGCCATGATGATATCGGTGCGATTGGACATGCTGGCCATCGAATAAACCCCGTTGCGCCAAGCCTCTTCGCAGGCCATTGAAAAACCTGACTTACGATACCGTCATCATCGGCGCAGGCGCGGCCGGTATGATGTGCGCAATCGAAGCCGGAAAACGCGGTCGCACGGTCTTACTGATCGATCACGCACGCAAACTGGCGGAGAAAATCCGCATCTCCGGCGGCGGTCGCTGCAACTTCACTAACCGTCACGCCAAAGCGGAAAATTATTTATCCGGCAATCCGGATTTTTGCCGCTCCGCACTGGCGCGGTACACGCCGCAAGATTTTATCGCGCTGATCGAAAAACACGGCATTCGCTACCACGAAAAGAAGCTCGGGCAATTGTTTTGCGACGACAGCTCGCAACAAATCATCGCCATGTTGCAACAAGAGTGCGAATCGGCCGGTGTGAATCGGCAAATGCCGTCGCATGTGAAGCAAATTAACCAAGCGTCGCCACGTCAGTTCGTTATCGCGACGGATCGCAATGCCATTGAAACCGGCTCTCTGGTTATCGCCACCGGCGGCCTATCGAGTCCGCAGATCGGCGCAACGGCTTTCGGCTATCAAATCGCGCGCCAATTCGGCATCCCGGTCACGCCGCTGCGGCCCGCATTGGTGGGCTTGACATTCAATGCCGTCGATTTCGCCGGTTTCAAGGACATCTCCGGCGTTGCGCTGGATGTCGAAGTGCGTTGCAATCAAGGCGCATTCCGGGAAAACATGCTGTTTACCCATCGCGGCTTAAGCGGCCCGGCCATTTTGCAAATTTCCTCCTATTGGGAGCCCGGCAACCCGCTGATCGTCAATTTATTGCCGCAACACGACGCATACGAGATTTTTTCCGTGCAACGGCGAAGTGCTATGCTATTGACGAACTTACTCGCCCGTTATTTGCCCAAACGTTTCATTCAAGCATGGTGCGAAACTTTGTTGGCTCAATTATCCTTAACCATGAAACCGCTGCACCAATACCGCGACAACGAACTGCGTTCGATCGCGCAGCAACTGCACGCTTGGCAAATAACGCCGAGCGGAACCGTGGGCTACAAGAAAGCCGAAGTAACGCTGGGTGGCGTGGATACGCATGCACTGTCTTCTAAAACCATGGAATGCAAATTCGTGCCGGGGCTTTATTTTATCGGCGAAGTGGTCGATGTCACCGGACATTTGGGCGGGTATAATTTTCAATGGGCTTGGTCGTCGGGCTATGCGGCCGGACAAGCGGTTTGACGATGCGATACGAAATCAACCAATACAACTCCTCTCGATTGATACTGCAATTCATCGCACTGCTGCTGATCGGATCGGTCAATGCGGGCGTTTTCGAATTTGCCAGCAACGAATACGGCGCCGACGTCATCACCCATCCGACAGGATACAAAGGCATCGGCGGAAAATTGACCGTGACAGTAGGTATCTCCCCTGCTTCGCCGCATGGCGGCGAAATGGAAATTCCGCTTAAGAATGCAATTCAAACCTGGAATGCATTGATCCCCACCACCGGCAATGTCGTCATTCCCGCGAGCGACATCCCGGATGAGCATTACGATTTCGAATCGGTTGCTTTGCATGAATTGGGGCATTGCATGGGGCTTTCTCACCCGAATCTGGGATCGGAATCCGGGTTGGTCAAGGATCAGAAGGATTACACTGCGGCTACCAAAGGCGCCAATAATCAATTCGATCTGAGTAGCGGCCCCGATGCCGTCATCGGCTCTAGCGACGACATGCGCGGCGACGATGTCAATTTGCATTGGTTCTACAAAGGAACCAACAATCCGTTCATATTGCCCGCCATCGTCGACAAAACCACTTACAGCCAAAATCTCGCCGATCTGCCGGCCAACGATCATTATGTTGCCAACGGCGACCGGGATGTTGCGGTTTTATTCGGTTTGCCGCCAACCGAAGCAGTGATGCAGCAAGGCATCCAAACCAGGGAATCCCGGCGTGCATTGACCGCCGACGATGTCGCCACCCTCCGGTTGGCAATGAGCGGTTTGGATATGCTGGCGGGCACCGCCGACGACTATACTGTGCGGCTACATTACGCCGGCATTACGGACAGCGCCGACATCGTGCTGTCATTCGACAATAAATCGTCATTTGCCGCATGCACCATTGACGCTCAATTTGTAGGGCAAAACCAATCGCACATCGAAATCCAATCCGGGAAGATTTCTTTCAATACCGGTTTTTCGTGGCACTTCAATCAGCAGCCCGCTCCCGTCACAGCACATACGCCTGAATTGTCCGTCAGCGTCAACGGCCAGAAAAATTCACTTGCGCTTGCGCAAGGGGAGCATCTCACACTGGCGGTTTCGCTCAATCCCAATACGAGCGGCGGCAATCTGGCCGATTATTGGGTTAAGGCATTTACGCCCATCGGCGACTTCTGGTTGAACGATCACTTCCAATTCGCCGCATCCGATATTCCGTTGCGCGCATACGGCGGGCCTTTGGTAAATATCGCGTCGTTTACGCTGTTCGATGGATCAACCGCTGATTTACCGCCGGGCGCCTATACCATCAGCTTTGCCGTTGATGGTAATATCAACGCGATTTACGATGGCACTTATGAGCAATCGATAACCTTCACCATTAATCCATAACTGATACACGACACCATGAGCACACCCGACAACAAGACTGAAAGCAAAGACGAATCCCAAGCTGAAAATATCATCGAGAAAGCGGAATCCACGGATACCGCGATCAAGAAACCGAGTGTCCCCTTGTGGGTTAATCTCACGATTTATATCAGTACGATATTTTTCCCCATCATCGGCATTGTTATGGGATTCACCTACCTGCGCAAAGAAGATCCCGAATTGAAAAGATCCGGACGCAATTGGCTGGTTCTGGGCGTAGTCATTCTGCTGCTCAACATCTTTTTGGTCAGCATGATAAAAAGGCCGGATACCGGACTATGAGTCGCAGTTGCTATCGCCGGTAAGCTTTTTTCACCGTCGATTTGGCAGTCCAATCGATCAATTGCGGACAAAACAGCTTCACCCAACGCCCCAAACGCCCGCGCAGCGAAGTCAACGCCAAGCGTTTGCGCTTTTCCATTGCATC
>SXJH01000034.1 GCA_005779435.1 Nitrosomonas sp.
AAGGAATTGAGTCAAGCCGTCAATAATCTGCAGCAATGCCTGATTCGTGCCACCCGGAATCTGATCGAGCGTGCCATGCAGCAACTGGATATCTTGTCGCACCGCCTCATTGACCCTGGGGACCGGATTAAGCGACAAGCAATACAATTGCAGCATTTGCAGCAACGATTGAGTACGGCATGGAAACATCGATGCGAAAAGAGGCGCTGGACATTGCTCGATTGCGATCAACGGCTCATCGCCGTCGGCCCTGATATCGATCAACTTGAATTGCGGCAGAAACAATTGGCGCTGCGCTTTCGCAACAGTTATGCGCATGCTTTCGCAACACACGGTCTGAAACTGAATCATCTGCGGGCGCAATTGGCGCAACTGAATCCGCAATCGGTGCTTGAACGCGGCTATAGCATCGTTTATACGCAGCAGGGCGAAATCGTCCGCGACAGCAAACAACTGCGATGCGGCAGCCGAATTCAGGTAAAATTCGCGCGCGGCAACTGCGATGCGATTGTCGATGACACTGCGGACTCCTAAGGAAACGCTGATTCATTCGGCGAACGAGATGAAGCACGAGGCGCACGGAACGCAGCAACCGAGACATATCAACAAGATAGGCGAGGGAGCGAGTACCGCGCAACGAAGTGATTCGCTCGTGCAGCCAATAAATCAGCGTTTTCCTGACCGAAACATATCGCGACTTATCTCAACAAGGACTCAATACCGATGCCAAAAACATTCTTGCTTCTCGGCGCGATCAATATCTTATTGTGCATTGCGCTCGGCGCATTTGGCGCACACGGTCTCAAGCATATCTTAACCGGCGACATGCTGGCGGTTTTTCACACCGGCGTGCAATATCATTTTTATCACGCCTTCGGTATCTTAGCCATCGGATTGCTGCTGTTTCATTTTCCTCAATCGCGTCTGATTCCGCTATCCGGCTGGCTTATGATGGCAGGCATTGTCTTGTTCAGCTTCAGCCTATACGCGCTCAGCATCACCGGCACTCGCGCACTGGCCATGATTACGCCGTTCGGTGGCATTTCGTTCCTCAGTGCTTGGGGATTGTTTATTTATGCGGTCTGGAAAGAAAAATAGCCGGACGTCATTTTCTAAACTCGCTCAAAAGCTGCTTGCGAAATCGTAACAATAGCGCTCGTGTTTTCTATTTCCAATCCTGAATCCATTGCGGGAAATGAATATCGGGCATCGGTCGGGCAATACCGTATCCCTGTCCGAATTGGCATCCGAGCCGATGCAATTTTTGAAGCAACCCGATGTCTTCAATGCCTTCAACCACGATGGATGTATTGAGACCTTTTGCAAGCATCGCGATGGATTGAATGATGATCTCACTGCGGAACTTCCTATCCAAATCAGCAGTAAACGCTTTGTCGATCTTGATTTCGGAAACCTCAAGTTCTTGCAGGTATTTCAACGAAGTAAATCCAACCCCGAAATCATCGATTGAAGTCTTGATACCCATCTTATTGAGCATGCGAAATACTTTTCTCGCTTGCTCAATATTCGACATCACGGCTGTTTCGGTTAACTCCAAGGTCACGCATGACGCAGGAAATTTGTGAGAATCCAGTGCATTCATCAGATATTTGGGCAAGTCGCTGTCGTCCAGCATTCGGGCCGATAAATTGATCGAAACGGGCATGGCAATGCTTGCATCGTACCATTTCTTGGTTTGATTCAAGGCCAAGTCAATCACCGCATAGGTTAAAGGATAGATGGCTTCGGAAGATTCTGCGTCCGGTATAAAATCGCCCGGATAAATAATGCCGGTTTTATCGGATGGTTGCCAGCGTACCAATGCCTCTACCGATCTGACTTTGCGGTTTAATAAATTGATAATTGGCTGATACTCAAGGAATAATTCCTTATTTTCGATGGCTAGAGAAAGTTTATCGGCTTTCAAAAACGACGATTGTTGTGTCGAAGCTTCCATTTCTTCGCTATAAACCATTGAAGATTTCTGGTTGCGCTTGACAAAATACATGGCCCTGTCGGCTTTCATCAGCAACAGATCGAGGTTTTGGCCTTGCTCGGGGTATAAAGCGATGCCGATTGATGAGTCGATCCGAATCAAATGATTGTCGATTAAGATCGGTTCGCGCAAGGCGATCGATATTTTATCGGCAACAAGCGATGCATCTTGCGGCGAATGAATCTCGGTGAGTACAACGGCGAATTCATCCCCGCCCAGACGAGCCACGGTATCGGTGGCACGCAGGCATTCCCTCATTCGGCGCGCCACAACGACGAGAACGTTATCGCCGGCGGCATGACCGTATGTATCGTTGACGGCCTTAAACAGATCGAGATCGATCTGCAGAATCGCAAACGTACGGTCATTTCGTTGCGCCAACTGCAAAACTTGCTTGAGCCGATCAAAGTATAGGGCGCGATTGGCTAACCCCGTTAAGCTGTCGTAGAAACTAAGATATTCGAGCCGATCCTGTTGCGCTTTTAATTCTTGTTCCAGTTTCGCGCGGCGCAATACGCTGAGCAAAACGCTTTCCAGCAAATTGACGCTCAATTGCGCTTTGGGGATATAATCGTAAATGCCATCTTGTATTGCCTTAGCGGCAATACGTTCGTCCCCTTGTCCCGTAATCAGAACAATCGGCAATTTCAGTTTGAGGTAATGGCTGTCGCTAAGAATATCTGTGCCAATGGATTCCCCGATATGATAATCCAATAAGATACAGTCGATCTTATCGTCTTTTATATGTTTCTTGGCCTCTGAGATAGAGTCTGCTTCGGTTATGGCGCAATTGATCTGTAAATTTCGCAAAAAACGACGTGTCCGTTCACGATCGACATCGTCGTCATCGACGAGCAGCAAGTGGATGGTATCGTTTGGCGTTTCCATATCATGAAAAACTGACTGAGGAATCGTAAACGTTCAACAGAGCTGCCAATTGCGCAAATTGCGATCCAAGCGCTGATTTGACCATATAACCGGCGATGCAATTATGATAAGCCCGCGTGCGATCGGTGTCCGCATCGGATGTGGTCAACACGAAGACTACTGTCGAACGCAATTCCGGGTCGTTACGCACCTCATCCAGGAATTCAAAGCCATTCTTGACCGGCATGTTAAGATCAAGCAGAACGACAAGTTCGCGCGGCATGGCACCGTAACGAGATTTGCCGCGCAACGCCATCAACCCTTCTTGACCGTTGCATGCGGTATAAATCGGGAAATGAACACCATTTTTCTTCAGGTTACGTTGTGCGCTTTCTATCGCGACATCGTCATCGTCGATTAGAAGTATGGATAATCGATGCTTATTCATGGGATGTTCCTTATAGAGATTGCGTTTCATCGGGCCAGAAGAAACGGAAAGTCGTTCCGCGCTGTCCATCCGCCGACTCTACCGAGATCCAGCCGCCATGAGCTTCAGCGATGCGCTTGGATACCGCGAGACCGACCCCGGAATTCTGATGCGCTGTATTGCCGTTAGCCGTTTGAAACAATTTGAAAATTCTATTTTGCACTTGCGATGGAATGCCCGGCCCATCGTCGCTCACTGCAAATTCAACGAACCTTCCTTTTGCCTGTACGGCAATAGCAATCGTGCCGGTATCGAGATCGTGATGCTTCACCGCATTTGCAATCAAGTTGCGCAATATCGTTTCAAGCGCCGTTTTTTCGGCGCACATTTCCAGTTCATCGATTTCTAATCGAATTTCGAAACCGGCGCGCAACGGCTGCAAGTCAAGCACTGTATTAACCAGATCGCGCGCCTTGAAGTGCGTCAAATTCTTATCGATAGCGCCTGCGCGCGCATAGGACAATAAGTCCTCAATTAATCGTTCCAGCCGGTCAATGCGTATTTTCGCACGATCGACATTTTGCGATATTTTCGGATTGGGTGTTTCTTCCAGATCTTCCTTGATCCATTCCAGAAGATCGGAAATGCCGCGTAGCGGCGAGCGTAAATCGTGAGATGCGACATAGACAAATTCTTCCAAATTTTCATTGGCCTTGTTCAGTTTTTTCTCTCTATCCTTACGGTCGGTAATGTCCACAATCGTGGCCAGAACATGATTGCCATCGGGTAAATTGACAGGACTCAAGCCGATTTCGACCGGGAATTCCGATCCGTCGTATCGAGCTGCAAAAAGATCGCGACCTGCGCCCATGGGGCGTGCTGCCGGATTGGTAAAGAAGCTTCGTACAAGCGCCGGATGCGCTGTTCGCATACGGACCGGCAGTAACATTTCAATCGGTTTTCCGATCATGTCCTGGCGCGAATAACCGAACAATTCACCAAGGTGATGCGTCCATCTTGATCGATCATAACGATACCGGCTGGTGCAGCTTCAACGACAGTATTGAACAAATCCCGGTTTTTTGTAAGCAATCTTTCCGCGTTTTTGCGCTGCGTGATGTCTACGATAGTGGCTGCAACGTATTTATTGCCTTTGGTTTCGAATGGAGTAAGTCCGATTTCCACCGGAAATTCGCGACCATCCTTGGATACTGCGTATAAGTCGCGGCCCGCACCCATGGGTCTTGCTGTCGGGTCGGTGAAAAAAAGTCTCATCATGCCGGGATGAGCGGTTTGATATCGTTTGGGCATCAACATTTCTATCGGCTGATGAATCATTTCTGTTTCGGCATACCCGAATATTTGCATCGTTTCTTGATTGACCAACCTGATAAAGCCCTGTGCATCGCACACGACAATGCCGATTGGTGCGGCATGAATAAATTCATGTAGGAAATCTGCATTCTTGATGATTTGAACATCGGTTTCTTGCGTTGAATTTGTCCATTTCTTGTCAAGATGCTTCATCGGATTAACCCTCAATTATCATTGGATTGGAAATAACCATTGAAACCTGGCGTGGATCGCCGTTTATACCGCCTTGCGGCAAGTATATCGGACATATCTTACATAACTTTAGTTGAATATAAAAGTTTTCTTAGCTCAATTCATGAAGTTGTATCGATAGTTACGTGTTCATCAACTGCTCGCCCCATAGAAGCAATTGGCGCAATAATCGCTTCTCCTGTTCATTCGCTTCGTGTTTTGCAAGCAATGCCACGATTTGTTTTGAGAATTCGGCAAAAACAAGAATCCCGCTGTCATTTTCTTGCGTCAAACGCTGCAAGCGTGATTGTTCCCACCGCTGCATTTCGGATTCGCTTAATGTCTCCGGCCAATTTCTGGCGCGATAGCGGAACAATAATTCAGTAAGCCGCCGGTCTTGAAAATCGAATCGTGCTTTTGCCAATTCCTTCGGGGAGGTACGGCGTATTTGCGCGGATAGTGCGGCATCGGCGTTATTCAGAAAACCGTCATATAACGCCACATCGACATCGTCAGACGACGCAAAATCATGACTGGTGTAGGCGGTTGCCACGCGTTGAAAAAATGACGGTTCGGTGCAGAGTTTTTGCCAATGCCGATGGCATGTATCCAAGTCCAGCTCGATACGCTCTGCGGCATCTGCGGTCAGCGTATTGCGCGGTGCCAGTGCCGGGCATTTATTGATCTTCACCGATTTGACCGGCAAGCGCTGCATGCCGTCGGGCAAATCTTCACTGCGAGTGAACAGCAAGCGGCTGAGCTCATCGTGATCAAGCGGCAAAAACATTTCCGGATCGTGGCGCAAATCGTATACCAGGACGCTGTTATTGTTCCCCGGCTCTATGATCATCGGCATGACCAGCGTGGTGCAACCGGTTTTTGCCGGATACATGCGCGACGTATGCAGCACGGGATTATGCGTATTCAAATCCAATTGGGTTGCAGCCTTGCGCTTATCGCGCAGCTGAAATAACCAGTCATAGAGACGCGGTTGTTGCGAACGCAGCAGCCGTGCCAATGCAATGGTGGCACGCACGTCGGATAATGCATCGTGCGCGGATTCGTGCGCAATGCCGTTGGCAGCTACCAAATCTTCCAAGCGAAAGCTCGGCTGCCCGTCTTCGTGCTGCGGCCAGGCAATGCCATGCGGACGCAGTGCATAAGTCATGCGCACCAAATCGATGATGTCCCAGCGCGAATTGCCTTGCTGCCATTCGCGCGCATAGGGATCGTAAAAATTGCGATACAGCGTAAAGCGTGTCACTTCGTCGTCGAAGCGCACCGAATTGTAGCCGGTGCCGCAGGTATTCGGTTGCGCGAGCTCGGCGTGAATACGTGCGATGAATTCCGGTTCCAACAACCCGCGTTCGGCGGCAAGTTGCGGTGTGATTCCGGTCAACAAACAAGCTTCCGGATGCGGCAAAAAATCGCGCGCGGGCTTGCAATAAATGACCAGCGGTTCGCCTATTTCATGCAGCGCTTCGTCGGTGCGTACACCGGCAAATTGCGCAGGCCGGTCTCTTCTCGGGTCGGCGCCGAAAGTCTCGTAATCATGCCAATACAGGGTAGTCGTCATCGTATGTACCGTTTTGAGAACGCTCGTTCTACAATAAGCGCGCTGTGCAATTATCGATTATAGTTGCACATTGGATGAATCATTTCAGTGTAAAAAGGATAAATCAACATGGCACGTCAATTAATCAGTTCCGGTTCCACCTTTGAACAAGAAATCGGGTACTCGCGCGCAGTCGTCGAAGGCGACTGGATTTTGGTTTCCGGTACCACCGGTTTCGACTACGGCAGAATGACCATTTCGGATGATTTATTGGAGCAAGCGGAACAATGTTTCAAGAATATCGAAGCGGCGCTGAAACAGGCGGGAGCGGGTATGAAGGATGTGGTTCGCGTCACGTATGTATTTCTGAATGCGGAGGATTTTCCCAAATGTTGGCCGGTCATGCGCAAGTATTTAGGCGATGTCAGACCGTCGGCGATGATGCTTGCCGCCGGTCTATCGGATCCGCGCATGAAAATAGAAATTCAGGTTACCGCTTATCGCAGCGCCGGAAAATAGCCCAACGCATAAAACGGAAATTTTCAGCCGATTTGCGCCATCATGCCTCGCGTCAGCGCTGCGGGGTAATCTCTTCGAACGGATGAGGTTTGGCAATGCCGAAGCCTTGACCGAAATCGATGCCGATTGCTTGCAATTTCTCAGCAATATCGTCGGTTTCAACCAATTCGGCAATGGTTTTGATGTTCGCTTGCTGCGCGAATTGGTGAATGGCTATTAGCTTCGCCAATTCGTCTTCGTCGCGCAGGATATTGCAAACGATGGCGCCGTCTATTTTTAGATAATCCACAGTCACTTTGCCGAGCATGCGCATTGATTCCGGGGTGCCGCTGAAGCTGCACAACGATATCAGGCAGCCGAGTTCGCGCATTTTTTGGATGAAGGCATAGGCATTTTCCATATCCGCTTCCGCATCGGACAGTTCAACCTCAAAACAAAGGCTCGCGGCGGCGATTTTTGTTTTCTGCAATTGTTCGGAAATGAATTCCGGGAGCGTACGGTCGCGCAACGTATCTCTGGCGATATTGAGATAAAACACGGTGTTTGCATCCATGTGCGCGGATAGCCATTGGATGATGTAATTGATGATCCAGCGATCCAGTTTAGGCATCATGCCAAATTGATCGACCAAGGGCAGGAACGATCCCGGCGGCATCAGATTATTTTCTTCCTCGCTCATGCGGATGAGAATTTCGTAATGCGCGGTCGATGACCCCGACGCTTTAAGCGTCGCTATCTTCTGGCAATAAAGTTTAAATTCCCCGTTCTCGATGGCCTCGACAATACGTGCGGCGGTAATGCCCGGTTTGACCGGCGCCGATCCCTGCCGCGTATTCGTGCCTGCTTTGGTTGGCGATTCATTTGTTTTGCCGCTTGCTGCCGATTGCGCGGCATCTCCGGTTCTGGTTTTTAACGGTGCGCGATTTTTTTCTTGCGCCCTGGGCGTGTGCAGGGTGTAGAAACCGGTTGTTTTGCCTCGATTGTCGAGATGAGGGATGTATTGTTCGGTAAAAATATAAGGAAATCCTTTGGTGGATTTGAGTATGCGTTCGTTATGAACGGTTTTTCCAAGAAGAATCTCGCCGATATTGTTTTGAATCCCGGCTGCAAACTCATTGTTGGCGAATTCCTCCAGCAGCCGGCCGTCAATCTGATCGGATGTCAGCCCGAACCAGCGGCGGAAAATCCTATTGTGGTAGCGGCAGCGTAAATCGGGATTGAAGTAAGCAAGCATCACCGGAATATTTTCATCGATGATCTGCGACTTTATTTTAGTTTCCGATACCGTTTTTTCAGCCCAAAGCCGGTGTTTTATCTCGTTACCCAGCCGTTCTTTTGTTGCAGTAAGCTGTTCGGAGATGTTGTTGATTTCCTTTTCCATGCGGATGATCTGTAACATCGAAATCAGCGCGGCGACGGTTAAGGAAATCCATAACGCCAATTGCCCAAGTTCGGTGAGCGCATCGAGAAAAAAAACATCGGCGATCGATACAATCGCAAGTAAAAGTGCAATGAAAGCTGCCAAATAGGGTTTGATTGCGTTCATGGAAAAGCCTTTTTCACGTCAATTCTCCGTATTTTATAATCGCACGGCCGTAACCGCAGAAATTTCGATTGTTATTTCCCGCCATAAATATGCAGCGGTTTCTGCGTCAGCCAAAATTTCCATAAATCGGCGCGTGTCGCGGCGAAGCTTCTCGACGAATGATCGTTCGATGTCGTCAGGCGCAATTGGCCGACGGTTCCTCGTTTGAGCGCCTCATATACCGGCACGAACCAATTTGTTTCCATCTCTTTGAGCGCTTCGCGCCAGCCGTAAGCGTCTCGATACTTGGCTTTCGTGCGCAAGCTGTCGAGCACGACCAGATGATTTCCCGATGCTTGCGATTGTAGCCACTCGCCGACGTTTACCGGAAGGTTTGCATGCATGGTTTGGCTCGCCGCCGCCAATGCGTGCGGTAAATCATGATCGCTCCATACATGCGAATAAGCGGACTGCACCGATTCCGTCATATAACCGCCCCCCCAGAGCCAGATGCTATTGATGCTCAGTTCACCGCGAGATTCGCGCGCTTGGTTGACCGGATGCTCGTGAAGCAGCATCTGAATCTCATTGAGCAGTTTCCGCCATAACTCGCTATCGCTGCCGGTTGGCAGAAAGCGATTGATATTTTTGCAAGTCACCTGACCAAGTGTGTGCGTTTGCATTTCCGGCGCTCGCTGCAAGCGAATATACCAACGGTCGGCATGCAACGCCAATAGAGCAACGTCGTCATTGCCCAGGCTCCGATTGATATCCCGCACCAATTGCTCGGCTTCGTCTTCGGAAATCGTGAAGATTTGGCTGTCCGCTAACATGAGATGGTTCTGTTCAATCCGCAAGTGAACGGGATCGGCACGCATCCAAAATTCTTTATTGTTATTTGCCAGTGCCGGCGAATCCTTGCGCAGCATGATCGGCGCAACCGGCCAATTGCCGACTTGCCGCGCGACGTTAAATTGCCGACAAAGCCAAATTTCCAATTCCTCGGGCGCAGCGGCGGTTGCGGCGCTTTTGGCTAGCAGTTTCTCGATCGCAGTGAGAGACAGGTCTTGATAAATTTCCGGGCGCGCGGTATCCGGCCAAAACAAATCGGGGACAAAAAGGCTCAAGTTCATGGCATCGACATTATCACGGCTACGATCGGAAAGGTATGGATACGCTATTCTACCGATTGTTGCACTCGAAAGAAGCATTTATCCCCGGCGGCCTTCATGGAAAGACAGGTGGTTTGCACGTATAATGCGGCTTTATAAGTGAAATTACCCTCACATCCGATTGAATATTTGGAGAAGCCATGTATCAGCACATAAAAATACCCGGCCACGGAGAGAAAATCCGGGTCAATAGCGACAATTCGCTTACGGTACCGGATAACCCGGTCATCCCATTTATCGAGGGGGACGGAATCGGCATAGACATTACGCCGGTGATGTGTAACGTTGTGAATGCCGCCGTCGAGAAAGCGTATAACGGGCGGCGCAAAATTTCCTGGATGGAAATTTATGCCGGCGAGAAATCGACCAAGGTCTACGGCCCCGATGCATGGCTGCCGGATGAAACCTTGGAAGCTGCGCGAGAATACGTGGTTTCGATCAAAGGGCCGCTGACGACACCGGTGGGCGGCGGCATCCGTTCGATCAACGTGGCGTTGCGCCAGCAACTGGATTTGTATATCTGCCTGCGCCCCGTGCGGTATTTTAGCGGCGTGCCAAGCCCGTTAAAGAATCCGGAAAAAACCGACATGGTTATTTTCCGGGAAAACTCGGAAGACATT
>SXJH01000218.1 GCA_005779435.1 Nitrosomonas sp.
CGCGTGCGCGAATCGCCGAACGCGCCGCGTACGCTGGATTTGGATATTTTGCTGTACAACGACTTGCAATGGCGGGATGAAAAACTGACCGTTCCGCATCCCCGCATGACCGAACGCGCTTTTGTGTTGCAACCCCTGATGGAAATCGCGCCGGATTGTATAATCCCAAACCGGGGTACTGTCGCACACTTACTGTCGTTTTGCCTTGATCAAAAACTGGAACGAGTCGCTCCATGAAAATCACGCTGCCCGCACTGCAAAAAATGGCTCAAGACCAGGAAAAATTTACCGTGCTGACCTGCTACGATGCAACGTTTGCGACGATACTGGAAAATGCGGGGATTGACGTCTTACTGATCGGAGATTCACTCGGCAACGTTCTGCATGGCGCGGAAACAACCTTGTCGGTTACGCTGGAAGACATGATTTACCATACGCGCTGTGTTGCACGCGTTACCGGTACCGCGCTGATAATGACCGATATGCCTTTCGGCAGTTATCAAGTCTCACCCGAACAAGCCTTTGCCAATGCCGCAAAAATTATGTCGGCCGGTGCGCATATCGTCAAAATCGAGGGCGGCCAAGTCATGGCCGAAACAATACGGTTTCTCACGCAACGAGGCATCCCGGTATGTGCGCATATCGGCTTGACGCCGCAATCGATTCATCGCCTGGGCGGTTATAAACTGCAAGGAAACACGGAGGAATCGGCTAAACAATTGCTACACGACGCCCAGCTTCTGGAAAAAGCCGGCGCCAGCCTGATAGTACTGGAAGTCGTACCGGCAAAACTGGCGCAAGCGATTACACAAGCGTTGTCGATTCCGACGATCGGCATCGGTGCGGGGGCATATTGTTCCGCACAAGTGTTGGTCTTGCACGACGCGCTGGGATTGTTTCGCGGTAAAAAACCGCGCTTCGTCAAAGATTTTATGGCCGGTTCTCAAAGCATCCAACATGCGATTGAAAATTATGTCGCTGCGGTCAAATCGGGTCAATTTCCCGGCAAAGAGCACGAGTTCTGATAGAAGGATTAGTGAATATATTCAACAATATAAATGAATTACGCAACAACTTGCGAGGAAAAACGCCGATTGCCTTCGTGCCGACCATGGGCAATTTACACACCGGACACCTCGCGCTGGTTGAACGGGCAAAACAATCGAGCGATTGCGTTGTCGTCAGCATTTTCATTAATCGGTTGCAGTTTCTACCGCACGAAGATTTCGACCGTTACCCGCGAACACTTGAAGATGATTGCAGATCGCTATCGGCATTGAATGTCAATAGTGTTTTTGCGCCGGATGAAAAAATTCTTTTCCCAACACCGCAAGAATTCTTGTTAGCATTACCCTCTATAGCCGATACTCTGGAGGGAAAATTCCGACCGGGGTTTTTTCGCGGCGTTGCAACAATCGTATTGAAATTACTCAATATTGTTCAACCGCAAGTGGCTGTATTTGGCAAGAAAGATTATCAGCAACTGCATATTATTCGAGAAATGGTACGTCAGTTAAATATCCCTGTTGAAATCGTCGCTTGTGAAACAGTCCGTGCGCCGGACGGACTGGCATTAAGCTCCAGAAACCAATATTTGGACCGAGAGCAACGCAAAGAAGCTTGCCAGCTTTTTCAAACCCTCTCTCAACTCAAAAACGAAATCGCCTCGGGCCGCAAGGATTTTCCGGCGTTACAGCAACAAGCAACGCGACTGCTCAGCCAACGAGGATGGTCAGTCGATTATCTCAGCATTCATAAGCGAAGTTCGCTGATGCCCGCCCAAGCGCATGACGAGGATTTAGTGATCTTAGGCGCGGCTTGGCTAGGAAAAACCCGGCTGATCGATAACTTGGAAATCTGACAAAACCTTTAATTGCGGTATAACCGAATTTCAAACCAGATAGATAAATAAACGATGGAAACAATTAATACCTTCTGGTTATCTTGTCTGGATCACTTTAGAAAAGAACTCAACGTTCAACAATTTAATACTTGGATTAGACCGTTACAAATCGATTCGGTAATCGGCAATAACGATGAAGTGGTGCTTATCGCGCCTAACCGCTTCGTTTCTCAGTGGGTGAAAGACAACTTCATTACCCATATCGAACAGATGGCGTACAGCTATTATTCACGCAAAATCCAATTTCATTTAAGACTGGCCGATCAAACCGGTAACAAAAACCTTTCCATCGAAACACCGCCAACCGCAGCAACTGAAGAAAACAAACCGGAACCCTCCCCGGCAGTCAAAACAACGCCGCCGCCAGCAAAAAACAATCAAAGCCAATTAAATCCGAATTTCACTTTCGATAATTTTGTGACCGGAAAAGCCAATCAATTGGCCCGCGCCGGCGCCATCCAAGTTGCGGAGTCTCCCGGGATCGCCTATAACCCGTTATTCATTTACGGCGGTGTCGGGTTAGGGAAAACGCACCTCATCCACGCAATCGGCAACTACGTTCAGGAACATAACAAATCGGCAAAAATCCGCTACGTGCATGCGGAAAAATATGTTTCCGACGTTGTCAGTGCATATCAGCATAAGGCCTTTGACAAGTTCAAACTATACTATCATTCGCTGGATCTGCTGCTGGTCGACGATGTGCAGTTCTTCGGCGGCAAGAACCGCACCCAGGAAGAATTCTTTTACGCATTCAACGCACTGATAGAGTCCCATAAGCAAGTCATTATCACTTGCGATACTTATCCGAAAGAAATCACCGGATTGGAAGAGCGCCTGGTATCGCGCTTCGGCTGGGGATTGACGGTTGCCGTAGAACCGCCCGAGCTGGAAATGCGTGTCGCGATATTGCTTAAGAAAGCCGAACAGGAAAAAACGCATCTGGACGAGAATGTCGCATTCTTCATCGCCAAACACATCCGTTCCAACGTACGCGAATTGGAAGGCGCGCTAAAGCGCGTGCTGGCGTTTTCCCGTTTTGTCAGACAGGAAATTACGCTGGATATCGCTAAAGAAGCATTGAAAGATTTGCTGGCCGTACAAAGCCGTCAGATCTCAATAGAGAATATTCAGAAAACCGTGGCGGATTACTATAAAATCAAAGTTTCCGACATGTATTCGAAAAAGCGTTCGCGGATCATTGCAAGACCACGGCAAATGGCAATGGCAATTGCTAAGGAACTCACGTCGTTAAGCCTTCCCGACATCGGCGAAGCTTTCGGCGGCAGAGATCATACGACAGTGCTTCACGGTTACCGCAAGATTAACGAATTACGTATTTCCGATCCGGCCGTGAGTCGCGATTTCAATGCATTGATTATGATTTTGAGAGGTTAAGGAGACGTTGATTCATTCGACGAACGAGATGAAGCACGAGGCGCACGAAACGCAGCAACCGAGACATATCAACGAGATAGACGAGGGAGCGAGTGCCGCGCAACGAAGTGATTCGCTCGTGCAGTCAATAAATCAGCGTTTCCTTAATAACAACTGAATAATTTGTGTATAACTGATCAATCGAAAATGAATCGATTTTTATCCACAAACTATCCGCATATTCATACCGCAATCATACAAACTAAGAAATGAATGTAATAAAATGATTCAATTGTAAAAATAACTGTTATCCAAAAAAACACCCATCTTTATTTATCGTTATTACTTTCTTTAAATGCTTTTAATAAAAACCAATAAAGATACACTGCTGAAACCGTTACAAACTGTTGCCGGAATTATCGAGCGTCGTCAAGCGTATCCCATTTTATCGAATGTATTGATCCGGCAAGATCAGGAAAAGACCACTTTTTTGGCTTCCGATTCGGATATTCAGATTAAAACGGAAATCACGCCGAGTCTTGCTCCCGATCAACGTTTTTCGATGACGGTCGCCGCAAAAAAAATGCTGGATATTTTGCGCTCGTTATCTAGCGACGGAGAAGTCTGGTTAGTAAGGCAAGACGATCATTTACAAGTGAAATTCGGCAAGAGTATGTTCAGTCTGCAGATTCTACCGGCTGAGGATTTTCCGGAAATCGTCGAAGCATCCGAGCCGGAAGCTGTTGTCACACTGAGTCAAAAAACGCTTAAAAGCTTATTGCATCACGTTCAGTTTTGCGTCGCACAGCAAAACATACGCTACTACATGAATGGGTTGCTGCTGTCGACTCATGAAACGCAACTGACGGGAGTCAGTACCGACGGTCACCGTCTTGCACTGCTTACGACGCAACTGAATGAAAAGCAACCCAAACAGGAAGTGATTGTTCCGCGCAAAACAGCGGTGGAACTATCCAAATTGCTTGCGGACAGCGACGATCCGGTAAAAATCGAGTATTTTCAGAAAAAAATCAGGTTTTCGTTTTCCGGTATTGTTTTGATTTCTAAAATCATCGAAGGTAAGTTTCCGGATTATAATCGTGTTATTCCGCTCAATAACGACAAGGCATTCGAAATCGACCGGGCAACGCTGTTGCAATCGTTGCAGCGTGTATCCATTCTCTCCAATGTCAGTGAAAACTACCGGGGCGTAAGGCTTATCGTCAGCACCGGCAATCTGTGTATTATTTGTAAAAACAGTGAACAAGAGGAGGCGCAGGAAGAGCTGGAAATCGGCTACCAAGGCGATAAGCTTGATGTGAGCATGAACATCACCTATCTGATGGACTTGCTCAACAACGTCGGTAGCGAGAAAGTACGGCTTGCGTTTGAAAACGAAAACAACAGCATCCTGGTTACAATTCCGGGCAATGATGAATTTAAATACATCGTGATGCCGATGCGTATTTAGTCATGGTTACTTCCAAGATTTTCCACCGCAACTGCAAAATTTTAAATCGACCCCCTACCAATGAATGATTCCAACGATAATCCAACGAATGAAAGTCAGAGCGACTACGGTTCCGATAGTATCAAAATACTAAAAGGATTGGATGCCGTACGTAAACGGCCCGGCATGTACATTGGCGATACCAGCGACGGTACCGGCTTACATCATATGGTATTCGAGGTTGTCGATAATGCCATCGACGAAGCATTGGCCGGTCATTGCGATGAAATCACGGTTACCATTCACCCGGATAACTCCGTCAGTGTGCTTGACAACGGGCGCGGTATTCCGACCGGTATCAAACAAGACGACGATCTAAAACGTTCTGCGGCTGAAATCGTGATGACCGAACTGCACGCAGGCGGAAAGTTTGACGATAATTCATATAAGGTATCCGGCGGTTTGCACGGTGTTGGCGTATCGGTGGTTAACGCATTGTCGGAGTGGCTGAAGCTGACCATCCGCCGCGACGGTAAAATTCACCAAATGGAATTTCGCATGGGCGTTCCGGTCAGGCCGTTGGAAGCGACCGGGGAAAGCGAGCGGCATGGAACCGAAGTGCATTTTTTGGCGAGCAAGGAAATTTTCGGTAACATCGAATACCACTACGATATTTTCGCCAAGCGTCTGCGGGAATTATCTTTCCTAAACAATGGCGTAAAAATACACTTGATCGATCAACGCAGCGGAAAAGATGAAAAATTCGCGTTCACCGGCGGTATTAAGAATTTTGTCGAGTATATCAATCGCAGTAAAACAGTGCTGCACCCCGGTATTTTCTACGCAGCGGGTGTGAAGGACAACATTGCCGTTGAGGTCTCGATGCAATGGAACGACAGCTATACCGAACAAGTATTGTGTTTCACCAATAATATTCCGCAAAAAGACGGCGGTACGCACTTAACCGGATTGCGCGCAGCGATGACGCGCACGCTTAACGGTTATATCGAGAAAAACGAATTGGCTAAAAAAGCCAAAATAGAAACATCGGGAGACGATATGCGCGAGGGGTTGTCGTGTGTATTGTCGGTCAAGCTGTTCGAGCCTAAGTTTTCATCGCAAACCAAGGAAAAACTGGTATCGTCGGAAGTACGGCCAGCGGTTGAGGAAATCGTATCGCAAAAATTCTCCGAATTCTTGCTGGAAAATCCGGCCGATGCAAAAATCATTTGCAACAAAATCATCGATGCCGCCCGAGCGCGGGAAGCGGCGCGCAAAGCGCGCGAACTGACGCGCAGGAAAGGCGTGCTCGACAGCATGGGGTTACCGGGAAAACTGGCCGATTGCCAGGAAAAAAACCCGGCGCTGTGCGAACTTTATCTGGTCGAGGGCGATTCCGCAGGCGGTTCCGCTAAACAAGGGCGTGACCGTAAGTTTCAAGCGATCATGCCACTGAAAGGCAAAATCCTGAATGTTGAGAAAGCCCGTTTCGACAAACTGATTTCGTCGCAAGAAATCATTTCGTTGATTACCGCACTTGGCACCGGGATCGGCAAAGACGAATATAACCCCGATAAATTGCGCTATCACCGCATTATTATCATGACGGACGCGGATGTGGACGGATCGCATATACGCACGTTATTGCTGACTTTATTTTAACGGCAGATGACGGAACTTATCGAGCGCTGCCATGTGTATATCTCGCAGCCGCCGCTGTATAAAATCAAACACGGTAAAAAAGAGCGTTATGTCAAGGACGATCATGAGTTGAAGCAATATATGCTAAGTATTGCTCTGGATGGTGCCGAGCTTTTTACTGGAGAAAATAAACCGCCGCTGGTCGGCGAAACGCTGGAGAAAATCGCCAACGAATATATCCTGGCCGAAGCGGTGATTGAACGCATGAGCCAGGCTATCGACAATCACGTTATGCATGCGTTATTGCGCCAGCCCGATGTGGATTTGAGTAGCAAGCAAGCGGCGGAAGACAGCGCATCGCGAGTAGCTGCACGGGTTAAGGACATAAAAATAGTCGCGGAATACGATGAAATCCATGAGCGCTATCGCTTGAAGATCATGCGCATGTCGCACGGCAATGTGCTGACCAGCTATTTGGATAACGATTTTCTGGAAAGCGGAGACTATGCACAAATCCAGAAAACCGCCCAAGTGTTTGAAGGGTTGTTGGGTCAAGGTGCTTACATTCAACGCGGCGAACGTAAGCAAACTGTCGCTGAATTCAAGCTTGCACTCGAATGGTTGCTGGAAGAAGCGAAAAAAGGATTGAATGTGCAGCGCTACAAAGGTCTTGGTGAGATGAATCCAAGCCAGCTTTGGGAAACCACGATGGACCCTGCAAATCGTCGCTTGCTGCGTGCGCAAATCGAAGACAGCATCTTAACCGATGAAATTTTCACCACGCTAATGGGCGATGTGGTGGAACCGCGACGAGCTTTTATTGAGAAGAATGCGCTGCGGGCAACGAATATCGATATTTGATGGATTGTTCTTTAGGTTTATAAGTTACAGAAGGTTAATTCAAATTCGACATCGCCTTCGTAAACCCTGCTTTTTTGATTCGATTGCGTCGGAACGAACCGGATATTCAGTGCGTATTTATTAGCGCTGATTTCAGGTACGCAAGGCAGTTGATTGCTCAGATTGAGCCTTAGCATATGCGCTGAATATTCCGATCCGAGCTGTTGAAAAATTCCGTGATTCGCCACAACCCGCAGTGTTTTTCCGCTATTTCTCAATAAACGCAATACAATACCGAATGCATTGCGGATGGGCTGGAACGGTTTCAGCCATTCTTCGAAGTCTTTATGCCGTTCGGTTGGATCTAAATTTAACCAATAGTGATATGATGGCAAATCGAATACGCAACACCCGCCCGGTATTGAAATTCGTTGTTTGATCGCCATCAGCCATTCATTTTCACGTAAGTGTTCGCCGACTTTTCCCGGAAAATCGAGCATCTCCCGGAAAGTAATTTTGATATCGGACAATACCGTATCGAGTGTTGTTTCAGAAACATCCGGATTTTTGCGAAGTAATTCCAGGACCTGTTTTTGCCGTTCCAGTTCTTGTAATAAATCGGATTTAATGTCCGCACGACCGGTGATTTCAAGTACCTCAAACAATGCGATGAGGGCGGCATGATGCTCGGTAGCGGAATCCTTGCTTGAAAAGAAATCGATTCTATTAAACAGGTCTTCAAGTCGCAGCAGCGTACGAATACGCTCGTTCAGCGGGTGTTCATAACAAATCACGGCAGCTTTACATCCACAGAAAGGTTGGTGAAATGAAACATAACCGAGGCATGATTATTTCATAAAAAAATAAATTTTCCCAAACATTTCCTGACAATTACCTTAGTCTCGGATCGGATCCTGAAATGGAAAGGTATTTGCTATGTAGATCAGCTACCTGTGCTTTCAGATGATCGAGGCCCCGATTATTGGCGATGACATCGTCGGCCTTTCGCAGGCGTTCTTTTCGTGCGATTTGTGCGGCCATGATCGCTTTGACTTGCGGTTCGGATAAATTGCTGCGTGCCATCGTCCGCGATATTTGCTGTTGTTCGTCGCAATCGATGACCAGAATACGCTGCACGATACGGTCGTAATCTTTTGTTTCAAAAAGCAGCGGAACGACAACGATAACGTAGGATGATCGGGCTTGGCCGATTTGCCGCATGGTTTCGTTGAGGATGATAGGGTGCAAAATCTTTTCGAGGCGAGATCGGGCATCATCGTCCGAAAAAACCAATCCGCGCATTTTCTCTCTATCCAGAGAGCCTTCATTGGTCAGATAAGCATCTCCGAAAGCGTCTTTTATCGCATTAATCGCTTGCCCGTTCGATTGCGTTATCGTTCGCGCAATGACATCGGTATCGATAACATGAACGCCAAGATCCGAGAAACACTGGCTGGCGGCGGATTTCCCGCAACCGATACCGCCGGTTAACCCAACTACGAAGGACATGAATTAAAGCAGACCAAAGTAAACACGATTAATTTCTTCCCCCCAAAACAGCGCAATCAAAGCGCCACCGACCAGATACGGACCGAAAGGTATCGGAATGTTCTTGTGAAGTCTGGCCGCAACGATGAGTCCAACGCCAACCAGAGCGCCAACCAATGAAGATAGCAAAATGACCAGCGGCAACATGCTCCATCCCAACCACGCGCCGATGGCCGATAACAATTTAAAGTCGCCGTAGCCCATTCCTTCTTTGCCTGTGGCGAGTTTAAAACACCAATAAATCGTCCACAAGGAAACATATCCGGCAACAGCACCGATGATAGCGGATTCAATGTCAGTAAAGCCGTTATTCAGATTGAACAGTAAGCCCGTCCAGATCAATGGTAACGTGATGTCGTCGGGAAGCAGTTGCGTATCCAGATCGATAACAGCAAGCGCAATCAACGCCCAAACGAAACACAATATTGCGATCGTGGCAAATCCAAAACCATACTGCCAGGCAATGAGTCCGCTCATCAGTGCGGTAATTGCTTCGATTACAGGGTATCGCAAAGAAATCCGCGTATGGCATTGGGAACATTGTCCGCGAAGGAGAAGGTAACTGATAATCGGAATATTTTCCCAAACGGCAATGCGATGTCCGCATTGGGGGCAGGTCGAGCGCGGCGTTATCAGATTGAACGCGGGTTCGGTTTTAACAATTTCTCCGCGCAAATCGGCGCACTGTTGCAGCCAATTTCGTTTCATCATTTCCGGCAACCGGTAAATCACTACATTTAAAAAACTGCCGATCATGAGTCCGAATATCGTGACAACAGTAATGAAAAAGGTGGGCTCATTTTGCAAAATGGATAGAAAAGACATGATATGAAAAATATCCGAGTAGGCCAAATAAGATTAACTGACAACCATGCCCATTTTGAAAATCGGCAAATACATGGCAATGACCATACCGCCGATCAGCGTTCCCAAGACCACCATGATCATGGGTTCCATCAAGCTTGATAATGCGGCTACGGCATCGTCGACTTCCGCTTCGTAAAAATCGGCAATTTTGCTTAACATCGAATCCAATGATCCGGCCTCTTCGCCAATCGCAACCATTTGGATCACCATATTCGGGAATACGGCCGTATTTGCCATCGAAGACATTAAGCTGTTGCCTGTACTGACTTCCAGCTGGATCTTTTTGGTGGCCTCGTAATAAATATAATTTCCTGCCGCGCCTGCAACCGAGTCGAGCGACTCGACCAGCGGGACACCGGCGGCAAACATGGTTGAAAGCGTTCTGGACCAACGAGCAATCGCCGCTTTGCGGATAACTTCCCCGAAAATAGGCACTTTAAGTACGAGCCGGTCCATTATGCGTTGCATGGGAATGGATCGCTTCCACACATAGAAAAAAGTATAAATACTGCCGCCCAGAATGCTGAAAATAGCCCACCAATAATCGACAAAAAAATCCGATATCGTCATAACAATCAGTGTCGGTGCCGGCAATTCGGCGCCGAATCCCTCGAATAAGCTTTTAAAGGCAGGGATCACAAAAATCATGATTACCGCCGTGATGATAAAGGCAACGACGATAATTGAAATCGGATAGAAAAGAGCGGATTTGATTTTTCCTTTGATGGCTTGAATTTTTTCTTTGTAAGTGGCGAGACGATCCAAAATGCCGTCCAAAATACCTGCAGCTTCGCCCGCACCAACCAAATTACAATAAAGCGCATTGAAATAAAGCGGGTATTTACGAAAAGCATCGGCTAAGTTACTGCCGGTTTCCACGTCCGATTTGATGTCTAAGACTAATTTGCTTAAAGCCGGATTACTATGTCCTTTGCCGACGATGTCGAATGCCTGGAGTAAAGGCACGCCGGATTTCATCATGGTTGCCATTTGACGGGTAAACAGCGTGATATCTTTGTCGGTAATTTTGCCGCCCGATCGAAATTTTTTGATTTTTGTGACTTTAATTCCTTGGCGTCGCAATGTCGATGTGATAATCACCGGCCCGGCGGCGCGCATTTCACCCTTGATTTTCTTTCCGGTTTTGTCCGTGCCCTCCCATGCGTAATTGAATTCTTTGGATTTCTTGTCGGTTTGTGCTGCCACGGTTGCCATGATGTAGTCCTCAGCGACGGTATAGATGCAATGAATCGGATTGCTTCCAAATACATTTTAAGATTTTGGCGGGTATACGGCATGTTCCGATCGATTACTGAGAGTAATTTTCAAGAAATCGGCAAAGTAATGGTACACAGCCAAGTATTACCGATTGTTTATTTAACGGCTTGAACCCCTTCGTGAACAGTTGGGTATCGCAATTTGACATGCAATTCTTTCTTCATCCTGGCATTTGTTAGTTTTCTGGATTCATTGATAAACGACAGCATGCCGGGGGACAGTTGCCGTTGCGCTTCCGCCCGCGTAATTCGCGGCGGTCGCGGTAAATTGAAGCGATCGGCGACAATATCGAAATAGACGCCCATTTTGACATTGGAATCGTCGCATGTGTGATAGATCCTGTTCGGTTTGCCGAACCGCAGGGCGGCATAGATAATCCGGGCAAGATCGTCCGCATGGATATGGTTGGTATAGCTGTCGTCGGCATCGATTATAGCCGGGTGACCGTCGCGTAAACGAGTCAACGGCAATCTATCGGCGGCATATATCCCGGGAACGCGCAGAATCGATACCGTGGCGTGATTTCGTATTCCCCAATCGCGAATTTGTTTTTCCGCATCGGCACGCCGTATTGCGCGATCGTTTTCCGGATGAATGGCAACGGTTTCATCGATCAATCGTCCGTGACAATTTCCATAAACACCGCTGGTGCTGATATAGACAAGGCGTTGTGGTAAA
>SXJH01000219.1 GCA_005779435.1 Nitrosomonas sp.
AGTATCGACATAATGACAACAACCGGCAATGAATGATTGCGCTGCTTTCTTCGCTCCGACGAAAAGGAGATTTGCTTACCGCGCAGCGGCGTATTTTCGGATTTCGATACGATCCGCGCGGATTCCGGCAGCATTGTTAACAGAGGCGCTGGATCCAACTGCACCAGAATTGCATAATTGCGAACAAAGCCGCGCAAGAATGTTCGCCCCGGCAATTTTTCATAAGCCTCGCGTTCAATGGACGCGATTTGTTGCGAGGAAAGGCGCAATTGCCGCGCCACATCCTCAATACTCATGCCTTTTGCCGCCCTCGCCTTTTGCAAAATATATCCCACACCTCCCGTAGCAGCAGCCGAATTCGAATCGTCCACCGCTCCCGATTCGAGCGCCGGATCGGCATCCGGCGCCGCATTCAAATGACCGTCATCCAGAACCTCCCGATAGGACTGATGCTCGTCGAAAGATGCCGGCAAATCGACATTCTCCCGCAATATGGAGTGCTCGGATATCGATTGTGCGCTGTTGGTATCGTCGATATCGTCAGGCTGGTTGGTCGTATTGTCTTTATCTTCTATCGTACTCATTTAACGGATTGCTCCTTCTCGAATCAATGCAGCTTCTCTGGAATCAGGAAAGTGCTTTTGCAATTGAAAGATATAACTATCGACAGCCAGTTGATTACCCAATGCTTGCTCCACCTTGATCGCAAGCAACAGGCCGTCGGACGTCGAGGGATTGTTTTGCAGGAACTGAGTTAACTTGGATTTTGCATCGATCAAATTGCCGCGTTGAAAATCGATCTCAATCATTCCAATAACCGCCGGCGGAAAATTGGGTTGTATTAGCAGAGACCTTTGAAAAAATAACTGCGCTTCGGCGTACCTCTCCCGTTTGGTTTCACAAACACCGGCATTGGCATACGATCTTTCCGGCGTGGCATAAAGCGGATCTCTGGCTGCCGTCACGAAATGATCGATGGCTTGGCCGATTCGTTCCGGATAACGTTGACATAAAAACCAACCGTAATTATTAAGAATCTCGGAATTTCTGGGCGCCAGCCGGATAGCCCGTTCAAAGTTACTCAACGCCTTATCGTTTTCATTGAGCGACATATTGATCAATCCCATCACGCTATATGCCGGTGCATAATTGGACTGCGCTTTGAGTGCTTCATTTACCTCTTCGATTGCAACATCCAATTGCCCGCGATAAAAATACTCTGCAGCCAATTCCGTATGGATTTTTGCGCTCAAAAAAGCCCGATCCGCATCGGTATTCGTCAATAACCCTTGTTCTACAGGCTGTTGCGCACACCCACTCAACGCTCCTATGAGCAATGCAATGACAAAAGCTTGCCGATCGTATTTCATCCGCACACCCCTGATTGCAATCCCGTAGTCCGGCGGGTTTTGTCTTTTACTTGCCCGGCAAGCTGGCCGCACGCGGCGGCAATATCGTCGCCGCGAGTTTTTCTGACGGTCGTCACATAACCCGCTTGCATCAGCACATCGCGAAAAACACGGACCGCTTCCGGCGTGGATCGCTTGAAACCAATACCCGGAAAGGTGTTGAAAGGAATCAAATTAAATTTGCATGGCGTATCTTTAACCAACTTCGCCAATTCTTTGGCATGCGCCACCGTATCGTTGACGCCGTCGAGCATCACATACTCGAACGTGACGAAATCTCTCGGCGCATCCGGCAAATATCGCTGGCAAGCGGCCAGTAATTCCTTGATCGGATACTTCTTGTTGATCGGCACCAATCGATCGCGCAACGCATCGTTCGGCGCATGCAGCGAAACCGCCAAAGCAACCGGGCAGCGTTCCCGCAACCGGTCAATCGCCGGCACCAAACCGGACGTGCTAACCGTCACGCGACGACGCGACAAACCGTATGCATGATCGTCCAACATCAAATCCAGCGCCGTTACCACGTTATCGAAATTGGCCAATGGTTCGCCCATCCCCATCATGACGACATTGGTAACCGCTTTGTTCGATTGCTCTCCGGTATCGTTGTTTGCATTCGCGCCAAGGGCATTGTTTGCAATCCACAATTGCCCGATGATTTCCGCAACGGTCAGATTGCGATTGAATCCTTGCATCCCGGTGGAACAAAACGCGCACGCTAAAGCGCATCCCACCTGACTGGATACGCACAATGTTCCGCGATTGGCCTCAGGAATAAAAACCGTTTCGATGCCATTACCGGAACCAACCGCTAACAACCACTTCCGCGTGCCATCGGCAGCCTCATAATCCGAAGTAATCGCCGGCAATTCGATGGTCGCTTTGGTCGCCAGTTTTTCCCGCAAGCTTTTGGCCAAATCGCTCATGACGGCAAAATCCGCTGTGCCGACTTGATGAATCCAGTGCAGCAACTGTCGTGCACGAAAAGGCTTTTCGCCGATTTCAGCGCAAAAATCGACTAAACCTTTACCGTCATAATTGAGCAGATTGACTGTCACTGGATTGGTGAACGATCTTAACGTGAATAAATATTAAGTGCGGGGAAGAAACAAGCAATCTCAACCGTAGCCGTCTCGACGGCATCCGAACCGTGCACCGCATTTGCATCGATACTTTCGGCAAAATCGGCGCGAATGGTTCCTTTCTCCGCTTTTTTCGGATCGGTTGCGCCCATCAAGTCGCGATTCTTTTTAATGGCATCCTCTCCTTCCAGCACTTGCACCATTACCGGGCCTGATATCATGAACTTAACCAGATCGCGAAAGAAGGGACGCTCGCGATGCACTGCGTAGAATTGCTCCACGTCCGCTTCCGATAAATGCACCATACGTGCCGCGATAATTTTCAAACCGTTTGATTCGAAACGTGAATAAATCTGACCAATGACATTCTTTGCAACAGCATCCGGCTTGATGATGGACAAGGTTCTTTCAATCGCCATTAAATACTCCAATAAATTAGTAAATTAAACATTTTATCAAATTAAGCATGCAATTCGCAAAAACAGTTGCATCAGCCTTCTAAAAAAACGTAAAGGCCAGTATATAATGCCCCGTTTTGTCGATTCATTACCATACTGAAATGCAGGAACCTGAACCTCACGTCATTCAACCCTTTGTTTTTACGTTCAGTTGGCGACGCTTCTTAATGCATTGCGCAATCATGGGCGTTTGTATCATTCTGGGTCTGATGACCTGGTATTTTGGCAAACCACCCAATATTCGTTTTTACGAAACGAAATCGGAGGAACGATTGACCGCCGCTATTACGCCTCATATCGATATGGCGCTGGATATTCGCAGCTCTGTCGCGATAAAAGATGGGCAACCGCTACAAGCCGAATTGTTTAAAGGCGGCGTTTATTTCGATATCAGGAAAGAAGCCGCTGGCATGCTTGAGATCAAAGTCGGCAATGCAATCATCAAAGATGTCGGGACTCGTTTCAGCATTGAGAAATTGAAAGACGGCAGCAGCCATGCCGCCGTTGCCGATGGACAAATCAAAATCCACGTGGCATCCGGCGTTTATCAAATCAACGCATTCGAACAAGTCGATTTCGACGACACCGGCATCAGTAAACACCAACTGGCCATAGAACGCGACATTGCGCCCTGGCGAACCCAATTGCAATGACAAAGTTATCAAGCCATTGGTTTTAGAACGCGACTGCTGTCGGCACTGCAAAGCAAAGAAAAATCGTTTTTCAACCTGCTATGAACGCACCACCATGCATTCCATACCCTGACGAACAAGATTCTGACAAGCATGGCGTGCTTGTTTTTCTTGCAAACCGACCAAGCGCGCACGGTACAGAACACGGTTACTGACACCGACTTCGGTCACCGCAACCTCCCCAGGAATCAAGCGCGAAGCCGCTTGTGCATGCGCATGGGCACGGTCGAGCGATTGATAGGAACCGATCTGCACCGCCCAGCTTTCAATGCTTGCAGTGCTCGTTTTGAGTGGCAAAGCGCCATTGGACGGCTTGGCCGCTGGTACAGCGGCCGTTTCAAGTTTATCTTTTGCCGGATTGAACTTGGGCGTTGTTGGCATGCTCGCCTTTATTGCTCGTGCATCGTTATTTGCTTTTGCGACTTGCACCGCACGATTTGTTTGATTAAAACCGCGATCCAATAATTGCGCCATATGCTGATCGCGCGCAGCCGCCGTATGACCGCCCATCACAACGGCCACGACACGACGATCGCCGCGCTTGGCGGAAGTGGCCACGTTAAAACCGGATGCTCGAATAAAACCGGTTTTCAATCCGTCCACGCCGGACGTATTGCGTACCATGCGATTGTGACTGTTATAGGTCACACCTTTATAACTAAAAGATTGCGTAGAAAAATAATGATAATACTGCGGAAAATCCTTAATCAATCGCACCGACAGCGCAACCATGTCGCGCGCCGTGGTTTTTTGTCCGCTATTCGGCAAGCCGGATGCATTACGAAATGTCGTCGAATGCATACCCAGCTTTTTTGCCTTATCGGTCATAATCTGCCCAAATTGCGCTTCAGTACCGCCCAGTGCCTCAGCAACAACGGCAGCCACATCGTTGGCGGAGCGCACAATAAGCGCCGGAATCGCTTCGCGTACGCTGATGCTATCCCCGGCGCGCAAGTGAATATTGGTCGAAGGCATCGATGCGGCATGCGCCGAAACCTTCATGCGCGTATCCAAAGACATTTTTCGCTGCTCAATCGCTTCAAACAACAAATAAAGCGTCATCATTTTAGTTAAAGAAGCCGGATACCGCCCCGCATCGGCATTGGACTCATGTAAAACCGCCCCGTTATCCGCATCGACAACAATGGATGCATAAAGCGGATTGGCCTGCGCGGGTGACAGCAGCAGAAGCGACAGCACCGACAGTGCGACGACTGAGAAACCTTTGGCGATATGGCTTAACGCAATAAATTTGCGATTCATTTTTTGAATTGATGTCATAACCATAATGATTTTATGTTCATAAAACTTCTTCGTGGCACCCATTCTATCGCCTTAGATTCTTAAAGAATTGAGTAATAAATAGCATATTTCCCGCTATTTACAAAGATTTTTTTACAAATTCACCGTCATGAGATTCGATATAATCCATAACAACAG
>SXJH01000220.1 GCA_005779435.1 Nitrosomonas sp.
ATCCGACGAAGGATATGCAAAAACCTTCAAGGAATTGCTCGACGATACGCCATGGGACAAATACGGTACCGAAAACAATCCGAAATGCGCGCAATGCATGGCGCACTGCGGTTACGAGGCTACGGCGGTGGAAGACACGTTGCAACACCCTTGGAAAGCATTGATTGCTTCGTTGCAAGGTCCTAAGACAACCGGCCCTATGGTCGAGGAACCGGCTCCAAAATGGGCAGCGGGGGCAAATAGCGCCGCGAAAAAACTCGCAGAAATACCGGTATCGGTTATCGATAAATAAAAACCAGCATTGATGCCGATGCTATGAATTTATAGTAACCAGGGACAATATGGCATTGGTATCCGTTCTTTCCATTTTTGGCGCACTTTGCTGGTGGTGTCTCGTTTTGTTTCCCTGGCGCCCGTGGAGTACGGACGAACATATCGAGACCCAGGAATACCATGCCAGTGACGAAAGACTCCAGGATATTACTGTTCTGATCCCGGCGCGCAACGAAGGTGCTTATATCGGACGCACACTCAGCGGCGTCAAAGCACAAAGCGAGCATATTCAAATGATCGTCATCGACGATCAATCGACCGATGACACCGCAGAACAGGCGAAACGGTTTGACGCAACCGTCATCTCCGGCACCGCACCGCCCGTCGGCTGGAGCGGTAAGCTATGGGCACTGGAGCAGGGATTGGGCGAAGTAAAAACACCGTATGTTTTGCTGTTGGACGCCGACATCGAGTTGACGCCGGGAATCGTATCCGAGTTACTGCGAAAAGCGCACCGGGAAAATCTGACGATGGTATCGCTGATGGCGCAACCGCCGCTGGAAAATTTCATCGAGCGCTTGCTAATGCCTGCGTTCATTTTCTTCTTCAAGTTACTGTATCCTTTTGCTTTGGTGAGCAAACAGGAATCCTGTATGGCCGCCGCAGCAGGAGGATGCATTCTGGTGCAAACGCAAGCACTGCGCTCCGTCGGCGCTTTTGCTTGCTTGCACGATGCGCTGATCGACGACTGCACGCTGGCGGCACATATCAAACGCGCCGGAAACCGCATTTTTCTTGGCTTAAGCCATGCCGCACGCAGTCATCGCGGCTATCGTGAATTGAAGCCAATTTGGGAAATGGTAGCCCGTACCGCATTTACCCAGTTAAAATACTCACCCTGGTTACTTGCTGCTTGCACGCTGATTATGATCGCGATGTTTTGGCTGGCGCCGTTTGCATTTTTGCTGTCGCAATCCCCGGAGCTTCATCTCATCGGCATATTGGCATGGATAGCAATGTTTTCCACGTATTTACCCACTTTAACTTATTACCAGCGCTCACCGCTGTGGGGATTTGCCCTGCCGGTCATAGGCACGCTGTATCTTGCCATGACATGGACATCCGCAATACGGTATTGGCGCGGAGAGCGCGCAAGCTGGAAAGATCGTCGCTATGAAAGTAAAACAAATCATTAAATTATTAATCGCTTGCTTCATCGCAGCACTGCTGCTACCCATTTCCTCAGCATTCGGCTCGCCCAATGCAAAATCCGAAAGCCCGGAAGCGGTAGTTCACAAACTGCAGAACGGTCTGCTGCACGTCATGCAAGAGGGTCAAAAATCGGGCTACGACGGCCGCTATAAATACCTGGAATCCATCATCGATCAATCGCACGACATTGACATGATCATTAAAACGATTTTAGGCGCCACGTATTGGATGCAACTGGATAAAACACAGCAGGATCAACTGGTCGCCACTTTCCGGCAACTCACCATTGCGACTTATGCTTCACAATTTACGGCCTACGACGGAGAGGCGTTTAAAATCGTCGAGCAACGCGAACTGCCGCGCGAACAAGCGTTGATACGGAGTCAATTAATCACTCAATCGGATAGCGGTACGGTCAACTTCGATTATGTTTTGCACCAAAACGACGGGCACTGGCTGATTGTCAACATCCTGTTTGACGGTGTCAGCGATCTGGCGATCAAGCGCGGTGAATACCGGGCCATCATGCAAAAGGATGGCTATCAGGCCCTGATCGATAAATTGAAAGAGAAAATCGCGCTAATCCGTCAAAACCCCTGATGAAAAACCTTCCGCCATTGCAGGCTTGCTGACACGTGCCTCATTCGCAGCATAAGAACGGCAATTTGTTTGCCCGCTGGGCCGATTTCTCATACCGCAACGCGATATGGATCATTCCGCTCATCTTGCTTTTCACCTCGTTAAGCACGGTTTATACCGCCAACAACCTTGGTGTGCATACCGATACGACCGATATGCTTTCCGAAGAGGTGCCGTTTCGCGCCAACCATATCCGCTACCGGCAATCGTTCCCGCAGCACGAAGATACATTGGTACTGGTTCTGAATGCGCCGACGCCCGAACAATCCCATCATGCGGCCAAGCGCTTTACCCAATTTCTGCACAATGACCCTGCGCAATTTTCCAGCATTTACTTTTTAACCGGGGAGCCTTTTTTTGAAAGAAATGGCTTGCTGTTTAAAGACATAGCGGAACTGGAGCGAATTGCGGATCATTTATCGGCTGCGCAACCGATGATTGCCCGTATCGCTGAAAGCCCGACGCTCCATACCTTTGCATCGGTTCTAACGGAAGCTGTAGAAGAACTGCGCAAAGGACGCAAATTGGAATTGGAGCAAGTCTTCGACGGCGTCGGCGCTACCTTGAACGCGCGGCTTCAAGGCCAATCCCGCCCATTGTCGTGGCAAGCGCTGTTGGGTGGCGAAGCGCAAAAAGATACCTATCTGGAAATAATCAGCGTGCAACCGGCACTGGATTATTCGCAAATTTTTGCTGCGGAACAACCGATCAATGCCATTCGCTCCGCCGCTCAGGAAATGGGGTTTTCCGAGCACGCGGCCAAAACGCTGCGTATTACCGGAGAAGTTGCACTGGCGCACGATGAGCTCGATAGCGCCATGCACGGCGCGCAAGATGCCGGGGTACTGGCTCTGGTCATGGTTGCCGTCGTTTTGCTACTGGCATTCCGCTCCGTGGGCGCCATCGTTACCGTCATTTTAAGTCTGATTATCGGCTTACTGCTGACGGCCGCGTTTGCCACCGTTGCCGTAGGGCATTTGAATTTGATTTCGATCGCGTTCGCGGTGCTCTATATCGGCTTGGGCGTCGACTACGCCATCCATTTCATCCTGCGACTGGAAGAAACCCGAACATCCGGGGAATCCATTTCAAACGCGTTGCATAAAGCGGGGGGCGATATCGGGCAATCGCTGCTTATTTGCGCACTCACCACCGCAATCGGTTTCTATGCCTTTATGCCAACCACTTATCGCGGCGTTGCGGAACTCGGCATAATATCCGGTTCCGGCATGCTGATCAGTTTCCTGATCACGATGACGTTGCTGCCTGCAATGCAACGAATCTTTCCGGCGCGGATAAAATCGCCGCCGGTATCGAATCGATCGAACCGTTCGTTACTCGACCTGCCGCACCGTGCCGCAAAATGGGTTTACGGCATGACCGTCGTAGCGATACTGGCATCCGCCATAGCGCTGCCGCATATCCGCTTTGACTACAACCTGCTCAATCTGAACAACCCGCACGCGGAATCGATCACCACGTTTCAGGAATTGCTGAAGAGTCCCGAAGAATCGCCGTGGTATATCAATATCCTGACCGACGATGCGCAGCGGATCGAGCAGACTTCTCAGCGCTTAAGAAAATTGCCGGAAGTGGATAAAGTCGTCAGCATTCTCGATTTGGTGCCGGAAAACCAGGAAGAAAAAATCCTCCTGATCGAGGAAATGGCCATGGTACTCGGCCCGATTTCTTTCTCAACGACCGCATTCCAGATTTCCGATTATTATACGGTCCCGGAACAACGCGCCGCACTGCAGAAACTGGCTGCAACGCTGGATCGCTTTATGACAGAGCAACCTGCACACAACAGCAATGCTTCGGCACGCAAATTACATCGATCGCTGGCAAATCTGCTGGCGCATCTGGAAACGCAGCAACACGGAAAAGATCATTTCCTGCGCGCAACCGGCCACGATTTACTGAACCTGCTGCCGGATTCCATTCAACGGCTGCAATTGGCATTAAGCGCCGAGCCCTTTGCGCAAGGGGACTTGCCGACTTCGGTCAATGAACTGTGGCACAGCCACGATAATTTTTACCGCATCGCGGTTTATCCGAAAGAAAATATCAACGATAACGATGCGCTGCGCCGTTTTGTCCGCTCGGTGCAAACCATCGCGCCGGACGCGACCGGCGTACCGGTGATCAGCCTGGAAGCGGGGGAAGCGGTGGTGGATGCCTTCATTCACGCATTTTCTCTGGCACTGATCGGCGTTATCCTGACAATCCGGATCATGCTCAGAAGCTTCGCTGCGACCCTGCTGGCGCTAGCACCGCTATTGCTGGCGGCGCTATTCACCGGCGCGGGCACGGTATTATTCGATTTGCCGTTCAATTTCGCCAACATCATTGCGCTGCCGCTGCTGCTGGGCATCGGCATCGACAGCAGCCTGCACATGGTCTACCGCAGCCGTAACAGCGGTGAAACGCACGACAATCTACTGCACACCAGCACCGCACGCGCCATTTTCTATAGCGCATTGACAACATTGGTAGGCTTCGGCAGCCTGATGTTCTCCACCCACCAAGGCACCGCCAGCATGGGACTGCTGCTCACCATCGGTTTGTTCTTGACGCTGGTTTGCGTGCTGATTATTTTACCGGTGTTGTTGCAATCGTTTGATAGGGTGAAGCAAGGCGCTATTTAGCGCAGAATAACCGTCTCGTCCCGAATGATTAAAAAGGAGTATTGTCGATGTCTCAGCAGCGTCTAACCTCGCATCAAAGCCAATACTTTCCCGGTAGGATGAAATTGAAACCCCGTGCAACGTTAAAGCGTACGTTGTTTACCATTGAATGGAAGTCGCAATAATGCTTGCGAATATTAAAGGTCTAGTGTAACGTCCCCTACTAACGGTTAGATATGATAGAATTGGTGCCTATGAGAACACCAATGAAACTATCGCTAAGCGAAGCAGACCGGAAAACCTTGGAACAGTGGATAAAGAGCCGCGCGATCAAACCGAAGCAAAA
>SXJH01000221.1 GCA_005779435.1 Nitrosomonas sp.
CGACAATGACAATCGCACCGGCAAATGGGGCGGACGCGTAGAAACGCGCGTTCCGCCGGAACCGAACGGTTATTAGCATATCGGCCATGCCAAAAGTATTTGTCTGAATTTCGGTATCGCGCACGATTACGGCGGCGTATGTCACTTGCGCTTCGACGATACCAATCCGGAAAAGGAAGCGCAGGAATATGTCGATTCGATTTGCGATAGCGTTTCCTGGCTGGGTTTCGATTGGGGCGAACACCGGTATTATTCATCGGATTATTTTGATCAATTATACGAATTTGCCGAATTTCTGATCGCACAGGGAAAAGCCTATGTCGAGGGCTTGTCGGCGGATGAAATTCGTGAATTTCGCGGCACGCTGACCAATCCTGGCAGGGATAGCCCTTATCGCGATCGCCCGATTGCGGAAAACCTGGATTTGTTCCGGCGCATGAAAGCCGGAGAATTTCCGGATGGAAAATATGTATTGCGCGCCAAGATCGACATGACTTCGCCCAATATCAACATGCGCGATCCGGTGATTTACCGCATTCGCCATGTGCATCATCAACGTACCGGCGACCGCTGGTGCATTTATCCGATGTACGACTACACGCATTGCATTTCCGATGCGCTGGAAAAAATAACGCACTCTTTGTGCACCTTGGAATTTGAAGATCATCGGCCATTGTACGATTGGGTGTTGGATCAACTCGACGGCAAAGTACCGTGCCATCCGCAGCAAATCGAATTTGCCCGCCTCAATCTGACGTATACCGTGATGAGCAAGCGCAAACTGATCGAATTGGTGGAAAGCAAGCTCGTCGACGGCTGGGACGACCCCCGCCTGAGTACATTGGCGGGGGTGCGCCGGCGCGGATTTACGCCGCGTTCAATCCGCTTGTTTGCCGAGCGCATCGGCATCAGCAAGGCGGATTCGTGGATCGACATGAGCATACTGGAAGATTGTCTGCGCGAGGATTTGAACGCAACCGCACCGCGCCGCATTGCCATCTTAAAGCCGCTAAAACTGATCATCGATAATTACCCGGAAGATCGGCAAGAAGATTGTTTTGCGCCGAATCATCCGCAAAACCCGGAATGGGGCAAACGCACCGTTCCTTTCTCGAAAGTGCTTTATATCGAACGCGACGATTTCATGGAAACACCCGCCAAAGGCTATTTCCGTCTGTCTCCGGGCGCCGAGGTGCGGTTGCGCTATGCCTTTATCGTCAAATGCGCGCAGGTCGTCAAAAACGCGCAAGGAGAAATTGAGGCAGTTCATTGCACTTACGACCCGGAAACCAAAAGCGGAACGCCCGGTGCCGAAAGCCGCAAAGTCAAAGGCAACATTCATTGGTTATCGGCAAATCACGCGCAAACAGCGGAAATACGTCTGTACGACCGGTTATTTTCCGATCCCTATCCGGACAGCGGCGGCAAGGATTACAAAACGGCGCTGAATCCCGATTCGAAAGAAGTGATCACTGCGTACGTGGAACAAGCGTTATGCGATGCGCAACCGGAACAAAGCTTTCAATTTGAGCGCAACGGTTACTTCGTTGCCGATCGCTTGGATATGAAACCCGGCAGTCCGGTATTCAACCGCGCCGTGACATTGCGCGATTCGTGGGAGAAGAGCGCGGGAAACGCGTAACCGCCCGAGCGACTTCACTGCCGCAACCGCCAAGATTACAAATGGATGCTGCGCCCACCGTCTACCGCAATGATTTGTCCGGTGATATAAGGCGCATCGGCGATTAAAAACTGCACCGTCCTGGCGATATCATCCGGTTCGCCGCAGCGCTTAAGCAAAGTGGTGGCGACAATTTGCCGACGCGCCGTTTCATCGGACCACGCCTCATCTTCCGGCCATAAAATCGCTCCCGGCGAAACGCCGTTGACCCGCACCTCCGGTGCCATTTCCACGGCTAACGATTTGGTTAACGAAAGCAATCCGCCTTTGGCTGCGTTGTAGATGATGTGGTTTTTCAACGGGCGTTCGGTGTGGATATCGACGATATTGACGATGCAACCGAATTGCTTTTTCAGATACGGCGCGGCCGCTTGAGACAAAAAAAGCGGTGCGCGCAGATTGCTGCCGATCAGATCTTCCCAGTCTTCCAAGCCGCATTGTTGCAACGGTGTCGGAAAGAAGCTGGAAGCGTTGTTGATCAGCACGTCCAATTGACCGAAGCGATCAGCGGTTTTCACGATCATATCGGGCAGCAATCCGGTGTCGAGCAAGTCCCCTTGCACCAAAGCCACTGAATTGGCGCGTTCTCGATTCAATTCATCCTGCAATATCTTGGCTTCATTAAGTGAAGTACGATAGTGCACAATCAATCGCGCGCCCTGAGCATGCAATCTGCGGCAAATCGCAGCACCTACCCGTTTTGCACCGCCCGTCACCAGAATTACTTTTTCTTGCACATCTCCTCCTGCAAAGTGCTGCTACACTATGACCCGATTCATCGAAAACTTTTGCAATTTACCATAAACAGTTGCGTATGCCTTTACATGCAGACTTGCCAACCGCCAGCGAAGCCGCGCTGGCGCATAGCCGTGCGGTGCAAACCATGATCCGCGAGCAGATTGCCGCCGCAGGCGGCTGGATTTCTTTTGAACGCTATATGGATCTTGCGTTGTATGCGCCGGGCATGGGCTATTACAGCAGCGGCGCGGCTAAATTGGGCAACGCTGGCGATTTTGTCACGGCGCCGGAAATTTCTTCGTTGTTCGGGCGTACATTGGCGCAACAAGTGTCGCACATGATGCGGCAAATCAAATCTTGCGATTTGCTCGAATTCGGCGCCGGGTCCGGCAAGCTGGCGTTGGATTTGTTACTGGAATTGGAGCAAATCGGAACTTTGCCCGGAAAATACTTCATCCTTGAAGTCAGTGGCGAATTACGGCGGCGGCAACAGGCGTTACTTGCCCAAGCAATACCGCACCTGTTACCCCGAATTGAATGGCTGGAGCAACTACCCGACCAATTAACCGGAATCGTGCTTGCCAATGAAGTATTGGATGCAATGCCGGTTCATTTGGTGGTGTGGCAAAACGATACGATTTTTGAACGCGGCGTGACTTGGCACGATACCCGATTTGTATGGCAAGACCGCCCGATACAAGACGAAGCGCTTCATGCCGCCGCAAATCGGTTACTGCCCCTCATCAACCCGGACAATGCCGCTTCTTTTCACTATGTCAGCGAAATCAATCTTGCTAGCACCGGCTTTATTCGCAGTTTGGCAAAATTACTGCGCCAAGGGGTGATTTTGCTGCTCGATTATGGTTTCGGCGAACGCGAGTATTATCATCCGCAGCGCAATCAAGGCACGGTCATGTGCCACTACCGCCATCGCTCGCACGACGATCCATTCTTTTTACCAGGCCTGCAAGACATCACCAGTCATGTGGATTTCAGCGCCATTGCGCATACGGCGGTAGACAACGAATTGCAATTCCTGGGCTTCACTACGCAAGCACACTTTCTCATCAATTGCGGCATTACCGATATCCTTGCTCGCACGCCTGCAACGGACCCGCAGCATTACTTGCCGCTTTCCAATCAATTACAGAAACTGATCAGTCCAGCGGAAATGGGCGAGCTTTTTAAAGTCATCGCCTTTGGAAAAGATTGCAGCGAGTCCCTCAGCGGGTTTTGTAGCGGCGGTATGAGCCGGTTGCTTTAACATCGGACAACAGCGCGGATAGTTTTCAACGGCTTGCTGATATAAAATGAGCGATCTCATATTAATTAAAAGGAATCCGGTTTGATGACCGATTTGCTAGAAACTATTCTTTACTCTGTTATCGCATTGATTGCGGGGCTGATCGTCGCACAGGTAATAAAAGAGAAATTTTTGAAATAGGCTGAATCTATTTAAATTACTCGATGATTCGGCTAGCGTTGACGGCACGATTCATCAATTGACCGCACGGCATAAATCGACTTGCTTTTATAGGCAATCGGATGATAATTAACCCATTCTTGCGATTTTCCAATGCATCGCAAAGGATAATTTATTTGGCGCGTTCGAGTTTATAGTAAACTCTCCTCTCACTTGATAAAATCAATGTTTCTCACACAATAAATCAGATTATATTATTAACTTAGGATTGTTCATGAATACCGAAGATTTTCGTCCCGAAAAAGAAGCCAAAGTTTTTTATCCGCCGCAACGTGTTTTGATGGGCCCCGGTCCATCCGATACGCATCCGCGCGTGTTAAATGCAATGGCACGCCCGACCTTGGGTCACTTGGATCCCGTTTTCACCGAAATGATGGAAGAAATTAAAGGTTTGATGCGCTATGCATTCCAAACCAAGAACCGGATGACCTTCCCGGTTTCCGGACCCGGATCGGTGGGCATGGAAATGTGTTTTGTCAATATGATCGAACCGGGCGATAAAGTTATCGTGTGCCGTAACGGTGTGTTTGGCGGTCGTATGATCGAGAACGTGGAACGTCATGGCGGCGTCGCTGTGGTGGTGGACGATAAATGGGGTGAACCGGTCGATCCGCAAAAAGTTGAAGACGCGTTAAAAAGGAATCCCGATACCAAGATCGTCGCATTCGTTCATGCGGAAACTTCTACCGGTGCGCAGTCCGATGCCAAAACGCTGTGCGAAATTGCGCGCAAGTACAATTGCTTGACTATTGTCGATACCGTCACTTCGCTGGGCGGCACGCCGATTAAAGTGGACGAATGGGGAATCGATGCGATCTACTCCGGCAGCCAGAAATGCTTATCCTGCCCGCCGGGCCTATCGCCGGTCAGTTTTTCCGAGCGCGTGACCGAACTGGTTAAAAATCGCAAAAGCAAAGTACACAGCTGGTTCATGGACATCAGCCTGTTGCTGAATTATTGGGGTTCGTCAGCACGCACCTATCATCATACCGCGCCGACCAATGCGCTTTATGCGCTGCACGAATCGCTGCTGATGTTGGCAGAGGAAGGCCTGGAACATTCATGGGCGCGCCATCGGTATAATTACGAAGCATTAAAATCGGGCTTTGCAACATTGGGAATGAATTATGTGGTTAAAGAAGAATGCCGTTTACCGCAACTGAATTCGGTTTTTGTGCCGTCTGGCGTGGATGAGAAAGAAGTTCGCCGCCGTCTGCTGGACGATTACAATCTCGAGATCGGCGCCGGCTTAGGCGATTTTGCTGGAAAGGTATGGCGCTTCGGATTGATGGGTACTTCATGCCGAGTGGAAAATGTAATTTTTTGCTTGAATGCGCTGGAAACCGTTTTGTCCGACATGGGTATGAAAGTTGAACGCGGTGCCGCCGCTGCCGCCGCACATAAAAGCTATGCGACCAATCCTATGTTTTAAGGTTCTTCAGGATTAGCAGCAAGCAAATCGCATCCAGACAACCACTTTTTTGTCGAAAGATAAGAAAGTGGTTGTTTTTCTTATCGATCATTAGCGGATAATCCGATCATGGTTTTGGATTTTCCTTTGACAGTCATAACCGCGCCGCTACTATCGTTCGCGTTATCTTTTATTTGTATTTTGTGGCTAATCAAAGCCAAATCGAATTGGATATTGGATCACCCGAATTCACGTTCATTGCATGTTAAACCCATTCCGCGCAGCGGCGGTCTTGGCGTACTGTCAGGCATCATTGTCACATGGCTTGTGTATTGGGTAGCAGTCCCCACGGTCCTATGGGCCGGCATGACCCTGTTAATAATCGTGTCGTTGGTCGACGATGTTTTGGGCACCTCCGTATGGAGCAGATTATTGGTACAAAGTATCGCGGTAGCAGTTTTTGCAATCGGTTTCTTGTATGCTCACTACGAATGGTGGCAAATCCTATGCATCGCTGTCATGATCGTCTGGATGTCCAACCTTTATAATTTCATGGATGGCTCCGATGGATTGGCGGGCGGAATGACTGTCATTGGATTCGGTTATTATGGTTTTTTTGCCCTTCTGGCAGGCAACGATCATTTTGCATCGATCAATTTCATCGTTGCTGCGGCCGCGCTGGCGTTTCTATTGCATAATTTTCATCCCGCCCGTATTTTTTTAGGCGATGTCGGCTCTGTGCCAATGGGATTCTTGGCCGCAACCCTTGGCGTAATGGGTTGGGCCGACGGGTTATGGACAGTATGGTTTCCATTCCTGGTATTCTCTCCATTCATTGCGGATGCAACGGTAACACTCATCAAACGCACGCTGCATGGCGAAAAATTTTGGAAAGCACACCGCGAGCATTATTATCAACGCCTAGTGCAAAGCGGTTGGGGACATCGCAATACGGCATTATTCGGTTACGCATTGATGCTAGGAGCGGGCGGCAGCGCAGTCTGGGCCGGTCAGCAGGATTTGAATACGCAATTATGGACAGCGATGATCTGGGTCGGCATTTATTCGATGCTCATGATCATTGCCGATCGCAACCAAAAAATTTTCTATGATCATGGATAGTCTGTTTATCAGCAAATTCGGAATTCGAACATTCATAGCGATTGTTCACGATTTTACAGCTATCGCAGTCGCTTGGTTGCTCGCTTATTTGTTCCGCTTTAATTTTGAAATTCCTGTCGAAGCGTGGACTACGCTGACAAAAATCCTGCCGTGGGCAATACCGGTTCAAACGATTTTCTTTTTGTGGCTGGGGTTATATAGAGGATTATGGCGTTACGCGAGCATGCCCGATCTGAAGCGGATTTTTGTCGCAGCCATGCTCGGTTACGGCGTCATCACATTGATTCTATGGCTGATTGGGCTGTTGGATACGATACCTGCAGCGGTTTTCGTGATGGTTCCACTGCTGTTGTTACTGATCATGGGCGGCAGCCGTTTGATTTATAGAGCCTGGAAAGAGCGTCGATTAACCAGCCTGGATGGATATGGCGCAAAGCTGGTATTGATTCTCGGCGCCGGGAATACAGCAGTCAGCCTGGTAAAAGAATTGACAGGCAGCCGGGATTGGCATGTGGTCGGCATGTTGGATGACGACCCCAGGAAACTGGGCACGCGATTGCAAGGCGTACGTGTTCTAGGTGTCATCAACGAACTGCCGCAGTGGGTACAAAAATTGAACGTAGGGCATGTGATCATTGCCATGCCGTCTGTTTCGAATCGCATTCACCGGCATGCTTTGGAAATGTGCGCAGAAATCGGCGTCAAAGCGATGACGGTACCTTCTTATATAGACTTGATCAGCGGCAAAACAACCGTATCGCAAATCCGCGAAATCGAATTAGCCGATCTGTTAGGAAGAGAACCCGTCATACTCGATGACGAAGGATTGCACGGTTTACTCACGGGAAAAGTAGTGCTCGTTACGGGCGCCGGCGGATCGATCGGTGCCGAACTCTGCCGTCAAATTGTCGCATTTTCCCCGAGTCGGATTGTATTTCTGGAATTGAATGAATTCGCACTATACGACATTCAAGAAGAGTTTATAGCGCGTGCGCCGGGATCACAAATGTCTTTCGTAATTGGAGATATCAAAGATGAAGTAAGGATGGCGCAGCTTTTCACCCAATTCAAACCTTCGGTAGTATTTCACGCCGCTGCATATAAGCATGTGCCGCTGATGGAACAGGAAAATGCGTGTCAAGCATTGCTAAATAACGTATTGGGTACTTATGTGCTGGCGCAAGTGGCAATCCGTTTTGCAGTGGAGAAATTCGTATTGGTTTCCACTGATAAGGCGGTCAATCCGGTCAGTGTCATGGGAGCAACCAAACGTTTGGCTGAAATGGTCTGCCAAGCATGGCAACAATCCATTTCAAAACCTGCCGCCAATCCGGACAATCCATCGCATTCCACCTGCTTTGTCATGGTGCGTTTTGGTAATGTGCTGGGAAGTACGGGCAGCGTGATTCCCAAGTTTCGCGAGCAAATCGCCAGGGGCGGGCCTATTACGATCACACATCCTGAAATAACGCGTTATTTCATGTCCATCCCGGAAGCGGCTCAACTGGTATTGCAAGCCGGATTGATGGGAGGCGTCAGGGGTGGCGGCGAAATATTTGTACTGGATATGGGCGATCCGGTCAAAATTGTCGATCTGGCCAATGTCATGATTCGTTTATCCGGTCTAAACGAAGAGGATATCCGTATCGTATACACCGGATTGCGCCCCGGAGAGAAGTTGCACGAAGAATTGTTGTCCGCCAATGAAAACACCCTGCCGACACCGCATCAAAAAGTCCGCATCGCACAGGCACGCCAAGTCGACGAGCAATGGTTATCAGACTTGGAGTTATGGTTGAAAGGTGTCACCGTTCTAACCGATCAGGAAGTACGCGACCAATTGCAGCAATGGGTGCCGGAGTATGCCAGTAAAGAAATAACGCGCTGAATGGCAAAGAGCAGAAAAATATAATGCTATACTCATAAACCTGCCATTAGCCGGAATCAGTCGCCGATGCTGCTGATAGCCGGAAAGCGATTCGTAAACGTGAAATACCATGCTGATATCCGCTGTAATTACACCAACCAATCATCTGTTACGTAACGATAAATGGGCACGGGAAAGGCTGTGCGCTTATTCGGGAAAAACAATTTGCATCCGCGTGCTGCCGCTGATTGATTTGAAGCTGTATATCAATGCCGAAGGCGAGGTGCGATCGGTTAATTCATCGAACGGTGCCGATGCGACATTGACACTTTCTCCGTTATTATTGCCAAGACTGCTGACTCGGGAATCGGCCGCATTCGATCAGATAAAAGTTGTTGGCGATGAAATTCTGGCTAAGGCATTGATCAATATCTGCAAACAAATCGATTTAACGACAGTTTTTGCGCACAACCTTAGCAAAGTGATCGGCGATATCCCGGCGCATCGGCTAGGGCAGGTCGGCGAACAATTGCTTCGGTGGCATGCAGACAATATCGATCGCATTTCCCTAACGATTGCCGAATATTTGATCGAGGAAAAGGATTATTTGGCTAAGGACTCAACTATTCGACAATGTGCTGAAGATGTGCGGAATTTACATCATGACACTGAACAACTCGAGCTGCGACTGGCACGGTTGACGCAGCATTATGGTATGTTCAGCCCCTGGCATAATCGATAGATTGCGCTCAATTCCATGAAAAGAAACAGCACATGAGCGATTCTTACTAATACGAAGCAAGTCTGCCAATCACCGGATTCTTTCTCCATTCATGCGCTTATTCCGTCTGTTAAAAATTCAATACGTCGCTTTCCGATTCGGATTGGACGAGTTCGTGCTAAGTCACAGCCGCTTGCGTTTTTTACGTGTAATGGTAAGAACGCTTACGTTTTGGCGCAAATTGGACAAACCGCGCGGCGAGAGATTGCGGCTGGCTTTGGAAACGCTGGGGCCGATTTTTGTAAAATTCGGCCAAATGCTATCGACACGGCGCGATTTACTACCTCAAGATATCGCCGATGAGTTAGCCAAATTGCAAGACCAGGTACCCCCTTTTTCTTATGAGCTTGCTTTATCGACGTTAGAAAGAGAATACGATCAGAAAGTCGAAAAAGTTTTCTTTAAGTTCGACGAAACTCCGATCGCCAGTGCATCTGTTGCGCAAGTTCATTTGGCTGTTTTGCATGACGGAACCGAAGTCGCGGTTAAAATCCTACGCCCCAATCTGAATTCCATCATTATGCACGATATCGCATTGATGGATACCGGCGCTTGGTTGGCGGAGGCCCTTTGGTCGGACGGCAAACGATTGAAATTGCGTCAAGTCGTATCGGAGTTTGCCCGCCATTTGGATGATGAGCTTGATTTGATGCGCGAAGCAGCCAATTGCAGTCAGTTGCGCCGCAATTTTCTTAATTCCCCATTATTGCTGGTGCCGGAGGTTTATTGGGATTATTGTCGCTCCAGCGTAATGGTGATGGAGCGTGTCAAAGGTATTCCGATTAGTCATGTCGATGAGTTGGTCGCTCAAGGGGTGGATATTCCTCAACTGGCACGCATGGGCGTGGAGATATTCTTTACTCAAGTATTCCGCGACGGCTATTTTCATGCCGACATGCACCCCGGGAATATCTTCGTCGGCAAAGATGGGCGCTATATTGCTGTAGACTTCGGCATCATGGGCACCTTAAGCGACGAAGATAAAAATTATCTGGCGCAAAACTTTCTCGCTTTCTTCCGGCGCGATTACGGTCGGGTAGCGCAAACGCATGTCGAAGCTGGTTGGGCGCCAAAAGATACGCGTGTCGATGATTTTGAGGCCGCGATACGCGCCGTATGCGAACCTATTTTCGATAAGCCGTTAAAAGAAATTTCATTTGGACGAGTGTTATTCCAATTATTTCAAGCATCGCGGCAGTTTAATGTGGAAATTCAACCGCAATTGGTATTGCTACAGAAAACACTGCTTAATATCGAAGGGCTTGGACGCGATTTGGA
>SXJH01000222.1 GCA_005779435.1 Nitrosomonas sp.
ACGGCAATGAAGTCGCGCTCAAATCCCGTCCGATTTCAATCAAGCATTACGCCGTGACGTTGCCACCCGGCGAACGAGCGTTTACGCTGCAATACGGCGGCAAAATCCATCACGCGGTGCAAGGGCCGGGGCAGGAGTATTCGCGCAGCTTCGGTTCGACGCCGGGGGTGATTTCCCCGGAAGGGGTGTTTCTGGCCAGCGCCAGCGCGTGGTATCCGCAGTTCGGCGATGCGCTGGTGTCGTTTCAGTTGGATATTCAGGTGCCGCCGGATTGGGATGCGGTGAGCCAAGGCGCGTTGCTGCGCGAGCAGCGCACGTCAGCGATGCAAAACGTGGTGTGGGAGGAGAAGCAGCCGCAGGACGATATTTATTTGGTCGCCGCGAAATTCCAGCGTTACGCGCAATCCGCCGGTGCGGTGAATGCGCTGGTTTATTTGCGCAGCGCCGATCAGCCGCTGGCGCAGAAGTATCTGGACGCAACCGCGCAATACATTGCGATGTACAACAAGCTGATCGGACCGTATCCGTACGGCAAATTCGCGCTGGTCGAGAATTTCTGGGAAACCGGTTACGGCATGCCGTCGTTCACGTTGCTCGGCCCCAAGGTGATTCGCTTTCCGTTCATTCTGCATTCGTCGTATCCGCATGAAATCCTGCACAACTATTGGGGCAACGGCGTGTTCGTCGATTACGCCAAGGGCAATTGGGCGGAAGGGTTGACGGCTTATCTCGCCGACCATTTGATCAACGAGCAACGCGGCAAGGGCGATGAATACCGGCGCGATGTGCTGCAAAAATATGCAGATTTTGTCAACAAGGAAAAAGATTTTCCGATCGTCCGGTTCGTGTCGCGCCATAGCGCCAGCTCGGAGGCCGTGGGTTACGGCAAGACCATGATGTTCTTTCACATGCTGCGCCAGGAATTGGGCGATGGGGATTTTGTGCGCGTACTGCGGCAGTTTTATAAACAGTTCAAATTCCGGCAAGCGACTTTCGCGGATTTGCTGGCGACGTTCAATGCAACCACCGGCAAGGATTTCACACAGCAATTCGAGCAATGGGTGCATCGCGCCGGTGCGCCGGATCTGGTGCTGCGCGATGCGGAAGCCGAGCGCACCGAACAAGGATTCAAGCTCAGAATGACGATCGAACAAACCCAGCCGGGCGATCCGTATCGCTTGCAGGTGCCGATTTCCGTTACGCTCGAAGGCGAGGAATCGGCGGTGCAATCGCATATCGCCCTTGATCGGCGCATGCAAACCGTCGAACTGGAATTCGCCCGTCGTCCGGTGCGCATCGACCTCGATCCGCATTTCGATATTTTCCGGCGCTTGGACAGCCGCGAAATCCCATCGGCCTTGTCGCAAGGATTCGGCGCGGAAGAGCCGTTGCTGATTTTACCGGCACGCGAGAATCAAGCCATTCTGGAAGCCTATCGCGCCCTGGCGGCAAATTGGCAGAAAACCCAATCGAGCCCGCTGGAAGTGATCGGCGACGATCAATTGCAGACCTTACCCGAGAATCGCACCGTCTGGATCATGGGGTGGCAGAATCGATTTGCCGATGCGGCGATGAAAAATCTGGCGGATCGCGGCGCGGTCTATCGCGACAACCAAGTGCAGTGGGGCGAAAAGACTTATCCGCAAGCGGATCACGCGGTTGTTTTGACCGCGCGGCAAGCGTCCCATCCGGATAAGACGCTGTTATGGGTCGCTGCCGACAGCCCCAAAGCCATCGCCGAGCTGGCGAATAAACTGCCGCATTACCGCAAATACAGTTACCTGGTGTTCAAAGGCGACGATTTGACCAATATCGACAAGGGTCAATGGCCAATCACACAATCGCCGCTGACGCAGCGGGTTGCGCAGAAAGACGGCCATGCGCCTCACACGCAGCAAGCCGGTGCCGCCAAACCGCGCCGCGCGCTGGCGAAGCTGCCGCCGGTTTTCTCCGAAAGCCGCATGATGGCGGATATTACGCACTTGGCCGACGAATCGTTCAAGGGGCGCGAACTGGGCACACCGGAGCTGGATGAAGCGGCAGCGTATATTGCCAAGCAATTGCAGCAAATCGGCTTGAAGCCCGGCGGCGATGACAATAGCTATTTTCAAACCTGGCAACAGAATGTCGGCGCGCCGAAAGGCACTATTACGCTGCGCAACGTCATCGGCATTTTACCCGGCACCAACCCGCAACTCGCCGGGCAAAGCCTGGTAATCGGCGCGCATTACGATCATCTCGGCATGGGCTGGCCGGATGTCCGCGCTGCGCACCGGGGAAAAATCCATTACGGCGCGGACGATAACGCCAGCGGCATTGCCGTGATGCTGGAACTGGCGCGCCATGCCGCCGATAAATGGCAACCGGAACGCACCGTCGTTTTTGTCGCGTTCACCGGCGAAGAAGCCAATCTGCTCGGTTCCAAGCATTACATCCGCAACGGCAAGGACTACCCCGCCGGGAAAATCATCGCGATGTTGAACTTGGATACCGTCGGGCGGCTTGGAAATAACCCGGTCACGGTATTTGGCACCGGTACCGCACGCGAATTGGCGCATATCTTTCGTGGCTCGGGCTTTGTTACCGGCGTTCCGGTCAACGCGGTGCAAGACGATTTCGGCTCCAGCGATCAAGCGGCGTTTATCCAAGCCGGTGTTCCCGCCGTACAATTCTTTGCCAGCGCGCACGAGGACTACCACGCCCCCGGCGATACCGTCGATAAAATCGACTCCGCCGGACTGGTCAAAGTCGCCGCTATCCTGAAAGAAGCCGCCGAATATCTGGCCAACCGCATCGAGCCGCTGACCGTCACGTTGCCCTCGCAAACCGCTCCCCCGCCTCAACTCACGCAACCGGAATCCACCGGCACCCAAGAAAAACGCAAAGCCAGCCTCGGCACGGTGCCGGATTTCTCCTATCAAGGCGAAGGCGTGCGCGTGGACAGCATCCTCCCCGGCTCCCCGGCACAACAAGCGCAATTAAAATCGGGCGATATCCTGATCAGGCTTGCCGGACAAGCAATCGGCGACTTGGCATCGTACGCGAACATTTTGCGCGCGCTGAAGGTGGGGGAAAAAGTGGAATTGCGTTTCATGCGAAACGGTCAGGTTAAAGCGGTTGAAGTGGTGCTGGTGGAGCGGTAGCAGCTAAATTGCCGATTCCGGGCGCTTCGATTGTTGGGGCAGCAAACGTACCGGATAAAACTTGGCATCAGAAATAATAGAGTGTTACCCTATGAAATATTGATTTTTCCATGCTGAAACGATCATGCTCGCAATTTTTCTTATGGATTAAATCAAGAAAATCCTTAACTAATCGTATGTGTCGTATTGGCTTCTATGAACTGTCGTATTCTATTTATCAATTAATATTAGAAACAGAATGATAGATCATATTCACTGTGATTACACGACATTTTCGACAAGATTATTGGATAAAATGTCTTATATATCACGTTGGCAGGCCAATGTCTGATCTCCTTGATAAAACTTTACTGGTTTTACTAGGTGCGCTGTTATCCGCAGCGGGTTTTATGTTCAAGCGACGCATAGAAGGTCGCGGGACGATTGAAGTAGTAGAGAAAAACGAAAAACTTCTCTCGTTGAGAGACAAGCTCAAGGCCAGTGGAACAACCATCGAAGAGCTTGGCGCATTTGAGGCGCTGCTGCTAGGTCGAGCCGAAGGAGCGGCCAAAGTCGCTCTTGAATATGAGCATCGCGCAGTTGAGGAAATCGAGTTAGGCGCAGACCACGGCCTAACCCAGACCGACATGAACATCCGGGCGAACGAAGCCGCACATCGTGCGGATGAGAAACTGAAGCGACTTATTGCAGAGCTTGAAACTTTCATGGGGCCGGAAGAAATCGCTGCTCTCCGCGAGGCCCAATCCGCTTGGGAGAATTATCGGCAGAAGCATGTCGAGTTCAGCGGCGAGCAGTACCGAGGCGGCTCTATTCGTCCCATGATTCACGGCATATCATACGAAAGCGTCACTATTAATCGTATCGTAGAACTTGACAGTGAACTTCAAGAACTTAAGCGTTTACATGAGCCTTCCAACTAGGCGCTCCAGCGGACGCTCCTGTCGTCGCGCCGCTGAGCTTCGTCGTTCGGCGTCATATCCGAGCCCCCAGCAATCATGGCCACTTTGACATCACCGCACAAAGGGGTCAGATACCGTCTTGAATTGCAAGTGTTGAATGATTAAAGTTTGCATCAAAGGGTTGCTCTGATTTAATGACTCCGTAAATCAAATGCGCCAGTTTCCGCATAACAGCTCCTATTACGGCCTTTGGAGCCA
>SXJH01000223.1 GCA_005779435.1 Nitrosomonas sp.
CAATCGCGCCAAAATATTTTCGAACAACCCGATTAATTTCTTGCCGATCACAAAAGATGCCAGCACCCCGATACCGTACAGACAAATAATCGCCAGCAATGCGGCAACTCCGATTTGAAAATTGGAATCCAGCAACCAACTGGCTGTCGTATCGGAGAACGGTCTCACAGCTCTCGCTGTTGCCTTTAACAGCGGATCGCCGACACGCGCCAGGAGCCGCAATAAAAAATCAAACACCAGCCAAGTGACCCATAAAGGCGCCACCGTCAAAAACCCGATTAAAATGTAACGGCCAAAATGCGGAGAATGTTTTTTTGGTTCGTTATCGCCTGCGATTGTCATACGTTTAATTTGTCCTCGATTTTGCTTGTCTTGCAACGATTGTATTTACCCGAAACTTGTTCATCGATAAACCGGCTATGTTAATATTATTTTTGTCCATGGTCGCCATAAATATCGCAATTAGCGTTTACCGACAGGCGAACGGCGTTATCGATAGAATCAACGAATAAATATATCCGCGCAACACGATGTTGCCCAGGATGCACTTGATAGGAATGTAAAGGGACCGATATGTCACACAACTCGACACAAATAAACAAGTATCTGAAAAGCCTGCAAAAACACTTAGCCGACGAACATCCGGATAATCCAACGCTCGCAAATGCGGTCAAGAGCTTTAGAAAAATGGATTATGTGGGGCATAGCATGGGCTTGCTTAACAAAGACGAGTCCTACGCGACATGCGTGACATGGTGGCCGATGATCGCCGTACTCGGCACTTTTTCCGCTGGAAAATCGACTTTTATCAATTCTTATTTAAACGTCCCATTGCAGCGTACCGGCAATCAGGCGGTGGACGACAAATTCACCGTGATTTGCTTCAGCCGCCATAACGAAGCAAAGACGCTGCCGGGCATCGCGCTCGACGCCGATCCGCGTTTTCCTTTCTTCCAGATCAGCCGCAGCATTGAAGAAATTTCCGAGTCAGGACAAGAACGTATCGATGCTTACTTGCAACTCAAAACCTGCTCGTCGGAAAATGTGCGCGGAAAAATTCTAATCGATTCGCCGGGTTTCGATGCGGATAATCAACGCGCATCGACGTTGCGTTTAACCCAACATATCATCAATCTTTCCGATCTCGTATTGGTGTTTTTCGATGCACGCCACCCGGAACCCAAGGCTATGCAAGACACATTGGCATACCTCGTATCGGCCAGCGTTAACCGTGCCGATGCCAATAAATTTCTCTACATTTTGAATCAAATCGACGTCACCGCTCAGGAAGATAACCCGGAAGAGGTTGTATCCGCTTGGCAACGCTCGTTGGCGGAAGTCGGTTTAATCAGCGGGCGGTTTTACCGCACCTACAATCCCAGTGCCGCAGTTCCGATTGCCGACCCGCATATCCGCGAACGTTTCGCTAAAAAACGCGAAGAAGATATGGCCGATATCAACGCACGGATTCATCAAATCGAAGTGGAACGCTCGTACCGTATCGTTGGCAAGCTCGAACAAACCGCCAAAGTCATCAAAAACCAGATCGTCACCAAACTCGGCGACATGTTGAGCAAATGGAAAAGCAAAGTCATGCTGTTCGACGGATTGGCATTTGGCACATTGGCGGTCATCGCGGGCGCTCTTTTAACCATGACGGAATCCTGGGGCATGCTGAAAACTTTCCCCGATGAAGTGATGCAAGGCGAAACATCCGCAATGGCAATTGCTGCGTTTTTGTTGATCGCTGCCATGTACACGCATTTTTCGATCCGCCGCGCGGTCGCCAATCGCATGCTTAAGAAATTGGCTAACGAATTCAGCAAAGATCCGGATATTTATAAGCAATATATGCAAGCATTCAACAAAAGCACCGCTGCATATCGCCCGATGTTTCTGTCAGGCCCGGCCGGATGGAACGATGTAGCCGAAGATACCATCGATGAAGTGATCAACGAAGCCAACGATTACATCCAAACGCTAAACGACCAATTTACCAACCCTTCCGGAAATGGACAAGAGAATTCTCAAATAAACTCAAACCGTTAGCATCGAATCGACCGGCAGGAAATCCCGCAAACTTTCTTGCCGGTCAAAAGCATAGCCGGAATCCTGAAATATTCCGGTTGCCCAAACGGCAATTTATTGCCGTCATTTTTTCGCAAAAACCAATCCTCAAGTTGCATTAGAATACCCCTACAAGCCGATCTGATTTGGACAAGAATCAGATTAAAGAGTAAAATTCCGGCTCTTTATATACCGGCTATTATTTGGAGAAATTTATGTCAGTCTCAATCGATCAAAAAGCACAAGTGGTGCGGGATTTTCAAAGAGCACAGGGCGACACGGGTTCACCGGAAGTTCAGATTGCGCTTTTAACGACCCGAATCAACGATTTAATCGGCCACTTCAAAACGCACGTTAAAGACCATCATTCCCGTCGCGGATTGTTGCGTATGGTAGGCCGTCGCCGCAAACTGCTTGATTATCTGAAACGCTGCAACAACGATACCTATCAAAAACTCATCGAACGCCTTGGATTGCGTAAGTAATTGTCAATTCGCAGTTATTCTGCAATAACCCAAAGGATGGCCGTTGATCAAAACAAAATTGCAAAACAACGGACTCGTTCTTTATGCAGATTAGGATCTGGAAGTATTTAACAAAAAAAGGATTGTTAATTGAAACCAATTAA
>SXJH01000224.1 GCA_005779435.1 Nitrosomonas sp.
CTGATTTTGTGTAGCAGCACCGGTTTTGAAGCTTGCAGGTCTGCCGTTGGCCGAAAAATTCACCCGTATTGTAGCTGAGTCAGGAACAAATATCGGGCAAATTCCGCAAAACTGCAGAGTGGTCGGTGAAATAAAAAAGCCGAAATTAACACCGGTTAACTTCGGCTTGCTGAGACTGCAGGCGGATTCGCGCTATTTGAATTGATCGGCCAATCCGGCGATCATTTTGACTTTTTCGGTCATATCCCGGCTGGAGGTCGATAGTTTCTCCACCAATTGCCCGTTTTGCTGCGTTACTTCATCGATTTGAGAAATCGCCTGGTTGATCTGGTCGATGCCGTTTGCTTGTTCCTGGGACGATTGGGAAATTTCGCTTACGATATCGGAGATTTTCTTGACGCTTTCGGTAATCGATTTTAACGAATCGGCGGACTGGTTTACCAGTTGCGTGCCGCTTTCCACCTTGGTTACGCTATCGTTGATCAGTTCTTTGATTTGGTTGGCGGATTCGGCGCTGCGTCCGGCCAGCGTGCGAACTTCGTTGGCGACCACGGCGAAACCGCGTCCTTGTTCTCCGGCGCGCGCGGCTTCAACGGCTGCGTTGAGCGCCAGCAGATTGGTTTGGAAGGCGATTTCATCGATGACATTGGTGATGTCGGCGATTTTCTTGCTGCTTTCGTTAATTTGATTCATCGCCTGTATCGTGCTGAAAACCACTGTGCCGCTTTGTTCCGCTTGTTTGCGCGCTTCCATTACCAGCACATTGGCTTGTTTGGCGTTCTCGGCATTTTGCTGTACGGTGGACGTGATTTCCTCCATGCTGGATGCGGTTTCTTCAAGGCTCGATGCTTGGTTTTCCGTACGGCTGGAGAGATCCACGCTGCCTGAGGCGATTTCGCTTGCCGCATTTTCCAGTACCTCGGACGATTCTTTAACGCGGCCAACCGCAGTACGCAGTTTCGCCGCTTGAAAAATCTGCACATATTCCAATTGCCCTATTTCATCGGTGCGTCCGGTGTAAACGTAGCGTGCTACCGGGTCGTCGGCGATTTTTTGGGATTTTGCGGTAAGCGCGCGCAAGGGAGCCAGGAATTGATGAATCATTGCGGAACTCAGCAGGCTGCCCGTCAAGAATCCGATAATAGCGAACAACTGCGAAACTTCTCCCGCCAATGACAATGCGATAAACAGCAAGGCCATGACGCTCGATACCCCCAGTGCGATTTTGTTGGTGATGCCGATCGGAAACCGGGTCAGTTTGACCGGGTCCATTTTCGAGCGGCGTTTGTCGTCGGGGGACTTTTTCGACATGATCTTGGCGTACAATGCTTCGGCGCGATCGACCCAGATTTTTTCCGGTTTTACCCGCACCGATTGATAACCGATGATTCTGCCATCCTCGTATTGCGGGCTGGCAAACGCATCGACCCAATAATGATCGCCGCTTTTGTGGCGGTTTTTTACCATTCCCATCCAAGGGTTTCCGGCTTTCAATGCTTCCCACAGCATCGCATACGCTTCCGGCGGCACATCCGGGTGGCGGATGATGTTGTGATTCTTGTTCTCAAGCTCATCCCAGGTGAAGCCGCTCATGCGGATAAAATCCTCGTTTACGGATGTCAGCGCGCCTTTTGAATTTGTGGTTGAGATAATCACGCAATCGCTGCGCATGCCCATATCCCGTTGTGTTACCGGTTCATTTACTCTCATGATTTCCTTAAAGCTTGGTGGTTAAAAGATAAACTTTTTCTTACGGCAAAAAAATAAAATTCTTAAACGATGTGGAGGATATATCCTGTTGCTATGAATCTATATGGGAAATAGCGGGGTAAAAATGCCGATATTTTTTATAAGAAGATGCGCGTTGCACAGAAAAGATAACTGCGGATTCCAATAACCGATTGTTGAGAAATTGTTTTTGCTGCCGTGCGGTGTTGAAAACGGATTCGAATGTGCGTTTGATTTTGCCAGGCGCCGACCACTTCGAGGATGTTTTTCAACATCCCGTCAATGGCCGGATCGATAAGCCGGAAATGGCGATCAGGAAGGCTGTGGCGGGACTTTTATCCATTCTCCCGCGCATTGCTTGACGTAAGGATAATACCCTTCCGGATTGCGGCAATAATGCCAGTAGTTTTTGTTTTGCACCGGAGCGGGTCTGGCGTCGTTGCGTTGGACGTACGCCGTTGCGCTGGCAGGAGTCGAGAATACCGGCGTGGCGGCAAGCAATGCAGGGTAGCCGCCTAACGGGTAGTAGGGTTCAAAATGCCGGTAAGGGCCGTAACCGGCATAGTTGCTGTAGAGCCCGATGCCGCTCCTGCCGCCGTAATAAGCGAAGCTGGCAAACGGTACGCCGAAGCCGTAATACCCGAGCGGTGCAAACGGGCTGTAAAAACCGAACGGGCCGTATCCGAACATGCCCAATCCGAGACCCAAGCCGAATCCCAAACCGAAACTGTCGCCATAGTGATGTCCCCAGCCATGATGGCCGTGATGATCGGCGTAATGGTTATTGCCGCTATCTTGGTTGATGGTGGTGTTGTTTTCCACGTTCACCGTTTGTGCGGCATCGTCCGTAGTACTTGCGGCACCGTCTTGGGTTGCCGGATCGTTGCCGGTGGCGGCCGATTCGGCCGGTTCCGCGTTATTTTGCGTCGTTTCAGGCTCTTGGCCGGCGCTGTTGGTCAACTCGGAGCCGCCCGGTTGATCCGCGCCATCGGCTTGGCCGAAATCGCTGTCTTGTCCGGGGTCGCCGCTTGGCCCGAAATCGTCGGGTTGATTAAAGTCTTCAGTTTGGAAAAAAGCGTCGCCTTGGTCGTAATCGCTTTGATCGTAATAATCGGAGTAATCGGAATATCCTCCGGCATCGTAATCGCCGCCGTAGTCGCCGTCATAGCCGCCGAAATCCCCGCCGTCATAACCGCCGAAATCTCCACCGAAATCGCCCCCATCGAATCCGCCGCCGTCATCCTGGGCATTGACGGGGGTTATCGCAAATACTGCGCTGAGTGCAATCGCTAAGCACGTTAATTTAAATTTTTTCATGGCAGCCTCAATCGGAATCAAGTATGACAAAGTAAGTTAATCGTTCGCATCGGTTGGCCGATTATCGGTAACAATGCGTTTTTACTTGCGATGAGCATAGCAAAGCGTTTCTGAATAATGGCTGAATGGAGGGCGCGTTCAAACAAAGGCAGTTAAGGTATAATAGCCGGTTTCTCAATATATTGGACTGTTGCGAGGGTTTCATGCCTATTTACGAATATCGGTGCAATTCATGCGGTGCCGAGAAAGAGCATTTACAAAAGATTAGCGATGCGCCTATTTCCGTTTGCCCGGTGTGCGGCAGCGGCGATTATATCAAGCGGATTTCGGCTGCCGGGTTTCAGTTAAAAGGAAGCGGCTGGTATGCTACCGATTTTAAGAACAATAAAACCAAACAACCGGACACCAAAGCCGAATCCAAATCGAGTGCATCGGCATCCGCAGAGGGAGGCGCCGCTAAAGAAAGCAATTCCGCACCGGCTGCAGCGGTTGACTAATCGACCGGACTATTTATTAAATTTATCTATATCGACAACTAAAAATCTATGCGTACAAATTACTGCGGCGCCATCGATGCCGAATATCTCGATAAGACAGTGACTCTATTCGGTTGGGTGCATCGGCGCAGGGATCATGGCGGCGTGATTTTCATCGATCTGCGCGATCGCGAAGGTTTGGTGCAAGTCGTGTGCGATCCCGACAATGTCAAAACATTTCAGATCGCGGAAAAAATACGCAATGAATATGTATTGAGCATCACCGGGAAAGTGCGCAGACGGCCCGAAGGCACGACCAATTCGTCGCTGTTTAGCGGTGAGATTGAAATCCTGGTGGCCGATATCGAAGTGCTGAATACGTCATTGACGCCGCCGTTCCTGATGGACGATGACAACATCAGCGAGGTGGTGCGCCTTGAGCATCGTTATCTCGATTTGCGGCGTCCGGCGATGCAATCGAATTTGCGCTTGCGGCATAAGGTGGCGATGGCGGTGCGTGTGTTTTTGGATCGGCATGGGTTTTTGGATATCGAAACGCCGATGCTGACTAAATCCTCGCCGGAAGGCGCGCGGGATTATCTGGTGCCGTCCCGGGTCAACGCCGGTCATTTTTTTGCATTGCCGCAATCGCCGCAATTGTTTAAACAGTTGTTGATGGTGTCCGGCTTCGATCGCTACTACCAAATTACCCGCTGTTTCCGCGACGAGGATTTGCGCGCGGATCGGCAGCCGGAATTTACACAAATCGACGTTGAAACCTCTTTTCTGTCCGAAAATGAGATTATGTCGTTGATGGAGGAAATGATTCGCGGTCTGTTCAAATCCGTGATCGATGTGGATTTGCCCAATCCGTTTCCGCGCCTGACTTATGCCGACGCGATGTTCAAATACGGTTCCGATAAACCGGATTTACGCGTGCCGCTGGAGTTTACCGAATTGACCGACATCATGAAGGAAGTATCTTTCAAGGTGTTCCGTGAAGCGGCGGAAAAGCCGGATGGCCGCGTAGCCGCTTTGCGCGTGCCCAAAGGCGGCGAGTTGTCGCGCAAGGAAATCGACGATTACACGGCATTTGTCGCAATCTACGGCGCCAAAGGATTGGCGTACATCAAAGTCAACAATATGGCCGCCGGTGTGGAGGGATTGCAATCGCCGATTCTGAAATTCCTGCCGGAAGAAACCATCAAAACGATACTGGCGCGCACGCAAGCGCAAGACGGCGATTTGATTTTCTTCGGCGCGGATAAAACCAAAATCGTCAACGAATCGCTGGGGGCGCTGCGCATCAAAATCGGCCATCGGCACGGGCATGCCGAAACCGCCTGGAAGCCGCTTTGGGTGGTCGATTTCCCGATGTTTGAGCGCGATGAGGAAGAAAACCGCTGGCAGGCGCTGCACCATCCGTTTACCTCGCCCGCTGACGGGCATGAGAATTTGCTGGAATCCGATCCCGGCAAGGCGCTTTCCAAAGCATACGACATGGTTTTGAACGGCTCGGAAATCGGCGGCGGTTCGGTGCGGATTCATCGCCAGGATGTGCAATCCAAGGTGTTTCGCGCCCTGAACATTTCCGAGCAGGAAGCACAGGAAAAATTCGGCTTCCTGCTGGAAGCATTGCAATACGGCGCGCCGCCGCATGGCGGCATCGCCTTCGGTCTCGATCGCATTTTGACGATGATGACCGGATCGGAATCGATTCGCGATGTTATCGCATTCCCTAAAACGCAGCGCGCGCAATGTTTATTGACGCATGCGCCAAGCACGGTGGACGAGAAGCAGCTCAGGGAGTTGAGCATACGCTTGCGGCAGACGGAGATAAAACCGGGTTAATAGA
>SXJH01000225.1 GCA_005779435.1 Nitrosomonas sp.
CGTGGGTTCGAGTCCCATCAGCCACCCCATTAAATCAATCAGTTACCATCCGATAGTGGCAAATTTTGTAATAAAAATTTGTGTTTTTGTAAGATAGCATCCAAGATCAATTAGAATTTCCTGTCATAAACCACTCGTTCCCAGCGATCCTTGCAGGCATCATCAGAACATGTTTTTATTTTCTTCGGCAGCCATTGCAGATTATGCAGCGCATCGCACCCACCAACGGCTAGCGGTATCACATGATCGATTTGCCAATCGCTGCGCTTATATCCGATGGGTAAAGGATAGCGCGCTTCAAAATCTCGCAATACCGCTGCGCTGCGCTTAATTTTTCCCGACGCTGTGCGTTTCGGTTCGCCGCAATACCGAGTTTCGGGTGAATGATTGTCAGCATACACAGGATCGCTACAGGAAAAGATCAGAAAACTTATCGATAAAATAATCGACAACCTAAAAATCATCATTTTCAATCCTCCCAATGCGACGCGCCGCCAAGGCGCACGCCCGCCCACATCGCCCAAGCCGTCACTTTGGCACGGAACAAGCTGACGCCATCCTGTGTTAAGCATTCGATAATCACGCCGCGCAAAACTTTGTCGGCGGTTTCTCGATCGATCTTTGAGCCGCTGCCGGTTGATGTTGTGTGATCTTTACGATACAACCAATCGTGCAGCGTCGCGGCCTCATCACCAACCCCGCCGAATAACAAGTACATAAACGGCAAACGCGGCACGGATGCAAAATTGGTTTCAAACCCGGCATCGACTACGATCAGCCCTACGTTATCGGATCGGTAAATTAGCGGCTCAATCAAGCGCCAGGAATGCTCCCCGAGTTTTTCTACGCGCAGCTTCGTTTGAAATTTACCCATTAATTCTTTCTCCTGTTTTCTACTGTTTGAGGAACCAACAACCCGATACCTGCGCCCGCGATAATGATCTGCGACATTGTGAGTCCGTCCAGATAAGACAGACCACCCGCACCGGCGCACATCGCCGCGAAAGTTGTGATAGCGCGTCCTGTTGCGTGGGCATCGCCGAACATATAACCGGCCAGCCCCTTATCCACAGTCTCAAAAGACCATTTCCTGTAATATGCATACAGCATGCCGACTATGCCGGAAACGACGAATGCGCCGAGCCGGATCGCTTCGGCTTTATCTATCAACTCAATCATGGCCGCAGCGCCACGCCAGCGAGGATTTTGGCGAACGTGATTGCATCGAGCATCGCTTGATAACGATGTCCTGCCGCTATCAGTCCGTCGACAGAATCGTTCATATTTTTCGCTCGCGATTGATAATCCAGCAGCAGGTGCCGGTTGGATTCCGGGTAATCTTCCCAATGCGCCGCGACGATCTTTTCGGCGGCGCGATATTGCGCGACGAGTTTATTGTAATCCGCAACAAAAACCACAAACGCCGGGGCTGTAGAGTCGATATCCATTAGCGACGCCTTCCAGCGATCTGCGAAAGCCATATATTCGTTGAGCGCATGATCGATCATGAGCCGTTCCGTGTCCGACAGCGGCGCGCTTTTAATTACGATCCCAACCTGCCCGGATTGGATCTGCTCGTTTGCGATTGCTGCATTGGTCAAATCGGCTGTATTTTTTAATACGGTTTCGCATCCAACTATCATGAAAAATACGAAAAACAACGCAAATCTATTTAAATAATCCTTCACGTTTCAAATATCCTTTAATCGTTAAACATTGCATCCTATTTTTCCCGCTCACAATTGAGCAGTGCACCCAACCAGAACTCGGCATTCCGGATTCGTAGTTTTCGAGAATTAATTGATCGTAAATAAGGTTCATTGAAATCCAGTTGGCTAAGTCATAGTTGGATACGCCCGGGATTTCAAAATCAACGGCCTGCCCAGTCATGTGCTGCGATGATTTGCTTCCTCTAATAGCTTGGTTGAGTTCGGCGCAACGGTAACCACTATTGGGTCTAAACGGAATATGGAAATGATCCCGAACCGGTTCTAAGATGCGGCAACAAACGATTTTTAATCGCTCAATGACATCTTCCGGTGGAGTATTGTCGATGCCGAGTTCGATGGCTTTATCGGAATGAATGAGTTCCGATAATTTAAAGTGCGGGGAAAGGTAGATGTCAATCATTTGCTGTGTGTCCTTTCTAAATGATTATCTAGCCTAGCGTGAGCGTCATTTGCCGATTTTTCAATATGATCGATCCTTGAATGGATCGACCTAATATCTGCGCGTATGCCGCCCCATATTGCCGCAGCAACGATTAATTGACCCCCAAGCCATAGCAACATACTTTGATCCTCCATTCTGTTTCCCCAAAAAATAAAGCCGCATAAGCGGCCTTGTTGTTTGATAAAATGATTTTTTATTATTTAAAAACGTCTGACATTTTGGACTACGAAACAGTCAGATCAATAATTGTCCCGCTTGGTGTTTGCCTATTGATGCCCTTGTACTTGAGGTTCCAAAAGTGGCTTCAGGATTGGGTAGCCCGCTACGGACAATGGCAAATTGAAGCCTCTTATCAGCTCGGGAGGAAGTGCGGCCGGGCGATTAAACGCATTCGCGCCTGGATTAAGCGCTGAATTAACCTGCCCTCGAACCCTGAAGTTCATTAATGGATTAATCGCCAATTCTTTCAAATACGGAAGTCCTGACATTCTGCCCATTAAATTTGCAATTGCCTGTGATGTGCCAGAGTTATTTACGGCAGCGCCAACCGGCTGGGATTGTATCGCTGCCGATACCCTGCCGATTCTTTGCAAGTGCTGCATTTCCTCTGGCTGAAACAAGATTTTCAGTTTAGCTTCGCCGATTTGCTTTAAAGCTTTGTTGTAGGCAGATTGGCTAAATTTTCCGAACTCGTCAGTCGATCCGTTCAATGCCTTCTCTTTCAGCCAGTCGATTATCTGGCCCTTTGTTTCTGTGAACAGTTGCGGATTGTTTTTCAGATCGGAACGAAGCGCCATGACATCGGCAGCCTTCCCGCGTATTAGAAATTTGTTCACAAAATCATCCGGCGATATCGCGCCTTCCACAACAGATTTTAGCGGGGCGGAATTATCAAGCGCGTTGAAACGCTGCGATGCAGCCGATCTTGCAGCCTTGAATGCATCGCCTGCCTGCTGTCCCATCGTGTCGCCGATCCTGTCGATCTCGTTTTGTAGCGCATTGTTCACGATCTTTAGCGCAACATTTTCCCTTCCCGGAATTTGAGACATTTGATCGTTGATTGCTTGTCTTATTTGCTCGGCTTTTTGAATCGTGAACGGAAGCTCACCGGTTGCAATTTGATTGATCGCCTTCCTGACGCCGTCCGGCAGCGCATCGCCAAGCAGGGCATCATCTAGGGCATTGTTTACCGATTGCGCAAAGTTCGCCGGGTTAAGCGGCGTGTGTATTCCGGCGGCCTCTCTTGCTGCGCCGTATAAATTATCCACGCTTGATTTTCTTGCGGCATCGATCGCTTTCAAATGGTCAATAATTTGATTGCCCGCGCCGTATCTGTCCAAGCCCGCACCGGATCTTTGTGTATTCAGATTCTCAATTAATTGCTTGTTTTGGGTATTAAACCGGTTTGCCAACTCATCGCCGGCACCAGCAATGCCGCGCGTATTTTGCTCAAATTGAAACTGCCCCGGCTCTCTTGTCAATTGTCCAAGCGTAGGTTTGATATTCAATGAATCGAAATCAGCCTTCCGCGCCAAGGCGTCAATATCAAGATTTCCGCCAGATTTTATGGATGTTTCCACGTCTTTCATAAGAGAATTCTGCATTTCCTTTGAAAGCCTGTTGAAATCTATTCCGCGTTGAGAGAACTTAACAGAAAGTTCTTCCGCCCCTTGCTTTGGATCGAAACCTCTAAATTTTTCTGCAATCTTTGAAAAACCTTTAGCCAACGCATCTGACACGAAAGGCGAAGCCGCGCCCGTTGCCGCACCTATTGCCGCTTGTTCCCCTTTTTGCTCCCAGAATGAATTATCCGCGCCAGCGTCATTCACTGGCTGCATTGCTGCGCCAACGGTTCCAGCTCCGGCGCTTGATAAAACTCGTGTTAACATCGGCGCGCCTTTTGCTGCCATAAACGGCATGCCAAGCGGGATTGATGCGGCTATATTGCCACCGATCCGACCGACATCGAAGCCGCGATCCTCTCCGTTACGCCAATTTTGCCGATAATCTTGTTCCGCCGCCTGATTGATGCCTTCGACCTTTTGACGTTCCGCCTGCATGAATTTCTCGAAATCGGAACCCGCCGGGGCGATGGTTTCCAATCCTCGCGTCAATAATTGCGCGCCACCATCCGCAATATCCCGCGCGCCTCGGACTGCCCCACCAATAAATGAATTTTTCAGGTTATCAAGAAGTGTGGCGCCTGGATGCTGTCTTGTGGTGTTGGTTTGCGCCACCGGATTGGGCACTACATCCGGTTGCCCGCCGCTTTCCGGCTGTGTGTGCAAGTTTTGCTGCACGTAACCGATGGCATCTTCCTCGGTTGCGCCTTCTGGCGCAAATACTCGGTACTTTTTCCCGTCAGGTGCTGTAATCTCAAATTTCGGCATAATTAATCAATCCTTTGGGCCGCCCATCCGCCGCCGCTTATTGTTGATCTTTTGTTTTGCGATGCCGGAGGTTGACCGGCTTTCGTTTTTGCTCGGCCAATGCCATTTCGAATTATTTGCTGGAATTCTCTCGATGCTTTGATAAATTCATCCTCAGTATTGGCTTTTTCCATTCGAGACATGGCTTGCGTTGCCTTAATGCCTTCAATCTCAGTGATCTGCCCTCCGCCTTTTAACGTCTCAAACGCTTCCAAGAATTGCTTGCCTTTGAGTTGTTTTAGCGCAATATCGAAGCTTGCGGCATCGGTGCCGGGAACATAAGACAATGGAGAACCGACAACGGCGCTTTTTCCAACCGATATTTTAAAGCCTGGATGCGCAAGCAAATCGTCAATCAATTTAATCGATTCTTCGCCCTGCTGTATTACTTTCGGCAAGTAAGCCTGAGCCTTGATACGATTAACCGCGCTCTCTTTTGCCCCTGCTATTTCCCCGGCCTTTTGCGCCTGAAATTCTGGGCTGTAATCCATTGCAAATCTAGCCCGATTCAAATCATAATTCGCCCCGAAATGCCGTTCACTCTGAGCTAGTCTAGCCGATTCTCCCGGACTGATCGTTTTTCCGTACTGCGCGACAGGTTTCATCGAAACCGGATCAATCAATGCATTCGATCCGCCCTGATCCATTTTAATCGGCGCTTTCCAAGGTGTTTCGCCGGTATTCGTCACGCCGCCGAATGAATCTATATACTTGACAACAGGTCGTCCGTTCTCGTCGGTTGCTTCAATCTTTGCCTTATACTGCGGAATTGTGCCCTGCAGCGTTTTCACATGCGACATCAATTCCGGCATACCGCTCGACATCAAGGCATTGATTGCGCCCTTGTGATCGATGGAGCCGTCGTTTTTGGTGTGTTGTTGTAGCGTTTCTTGCAACATTTGCCGCGCCAATTGATCGCGCAAGAATTTCTGGTTCTGCATCTCAGCCATAAGTTTCCGATGCTGCAACTCATTTCCAGTCATAAGGCCGTTCATTGCGCCTTGAAAACCAGCACCGAATCCTCCATGAGGATCAAGAAAGCCAGCCGCGCCGCCCAATAAAGCTAATGTTTGTGGACTTGTCCAATTACTCATATTCTCAATCCTCTACGTTAACGAAACAATTGGAGCGTTAGCGACTCCTAGACCTCTGCCGCCAAACATTTGCATGCTGCCTAAGGGGGAACTCATTAATCCACTCATGCCGCTTAATCCACCCATGCCGCTCATCAAACCGCCAGCCCCCATAGCGGCGCCTATTGCCAATTGTGCAATGCTAGGAGTAGTAGTTTGTTTACCTCGCTGGATTCCGTAAGTCTGCGCCGTCGGCGCCGTTATGTTGTAATACCGTGACAAATTATCCCAATTCAGTGTATTTGGCATATTAAGCGCGTTCATATAATTACCGTACATCGAATCTGCCATGGTGTTAGTGTTATTTAAAACATTAAGCCCCTGCATGCGGTTATTCAGGTTTTGCGCGTTTCGATCCATTAATTGTTGATTATTTTGCAAGCCCAGATTCGCATTAAATTGATTTGCGTTCATCAAATTCGCTATATTTTGTGCCTGAGAATTGAAATCGTAACCCGCATTGATGTTTTGTGCGTTCAACGATCTGTCAGTATTTCCGATAGCCAATCCGACAGCCTGATCGTTTAATTGGTTGGCCGTTCCCATCATCCGGTTCTGTGCGTTTTCAAATGCCGCACCATACATCGGAGCCAATCCGGTTGATAAATCCTGATTCAATCTCGACATAGCCAGACCTTCGGCAATTCCTTGTCGTGATCCACCATATTGACCGGCCCCCATCGCTCCCGATCGGATCTGTGGCAATACGTTTTCAGTCGTATTTCTGGTTATCTGATTGGTTATGCTCTGCGCGATTGGGTCAAGGTATTTTGTGTTTATGCTCCCAGAAAGTAGCTGGCTTAAGGAATTACTTGGATTTAATGCCCCTTGCAAGTTCCTTGCGGAAAATGCGTCTACTCCTCTGCCCGCATATACATTTGGTGCGTCAATACCCCCTGGGTTGTTTATATCGCCAACGCTGGAAAAATCACTATCGAACTCACCATTGCCGGTTCGGTGCGCGGCATCATGGATTCCGGGAAGCCATCCGGCTCGCTGGCCGATATTTTCCCGATATGCGTCGCTAGCCCCTTGCATTGCATCGTTCCATCCGCCGGAATTGTAAAGCCGCCCAGATTCAGGCAAATACCCCTTAACGCCCGATTCTTCGTCGCCTAAAATATATTTTTCGCCCTCAGCCCATGGCGTTAAATAACTTTTGCTTTTTTTCTTGCTATTAAGCAGATTTGTGTCGCCCATCATTTAACCTCGTAAGTGTAATTCTCGCTTTTTCTCACGTAACCTAAGCCGTCATAAAACATCTTTCCGATACCGCGCCTGCTGCACGTATCAATCCATTTCGCGCCATTTTCTTTTGCATACGCGACAAATGCATCGTGAAGTTTTGTCCCCCAATCATGCATTCCTTCTCCACCGGTCAAGAACAGAAATAACGATTTACCACCCGGGTGCTCGGTAATTGTGGTTACTGATGCGCTAACAAGAGCACCGTTCTTAGTGATCGCCCAGGCTTGGCTATCGCCGCGAATTAAATCAAGCAAAACGAAATCTATCGGGTATTTTTTATCCGTGTCGAACTTGGTGAGAGCTGACAACAAAAAAGGGCGTATTAACGGCCAATTGTTCAGCACAATCGATGTGTCTAGTTTATGAATTGCTATATTGTCTTGTTCCATTTTCATTACCCTAAAAACACCCAGGCCGAACCGTTGTACCGGTAAAACCCGATGCCGCTTCCTGGATTCCAATTTGTTCCGTCCGCATACCTAAAATCACCATCGCGCGGCTTTGATGGGGCTGCATGAATCTTGTCCAAATGCCCATCGGCCAGCCGGTTGACCGCAGCCTGTATCTTTTCAAATTCCTGTTGCAAATAAAGCGGAATGTCTTTCGGCTCGACAGGCACCGGGCCGGGTGCATAGAACGCGCTGCTGTTATTTGCTGGTTTCATTTACCACGCCCCCACCTCTTCAATGTCCAAGTCGTACGAATCTAAGCGCCACTGATACGCTGTACCAGTCTCAAGCCTCACCGAAATATAGCGACCGGCCACCAGGCAATTGTTCGCAACCGTTGACCCTATGGTGTGCGTCATGCTTGTGTAGGTTGGCTCTTCCCACGGGTCGGATTGACTGCCTATCTTTAGAATAACGGTTTCGCCGGTATTTCCAACGATGCGCGGGCGTATGCCTTTCACAAGCTTTATCTTTTCCGGCGCGCCAAATGAAAGTCCGCGCCGCTCAAGATATGCGGCTGGCAATGCGCCATCAAAGCTTGAGCTTGAATCCATCATGAACAGCTTGGTTCCATTACCGGCCATCAAAACACGTGCAGTCGATGGCACAAAATCCGGGCCGTTCCACATGGTTAAATCCGATAGCCACGGAGCGGAATCTTGCGACCAATTCCCGGTCAATCCGTTCTCGATTGACCCAAAAGCAGCATGATTGATATTCGGCAATTCCCTGATGCTTATCGTATTGTCTTTGTAGTTCCAAACAATAGCCATATCGGGAACAGAAGATCCGATCTGCGCGAAGGCGATAAATACTTCATTGAAAAACGGATTCTTAAACGCGAACGATTTACCAACAGCATCCACGTCCATATTCTGAAACAGCCAGCGGCGGGTCATTTTGTCCAAGACAGACCGCGCCGTCATGCCATCGTGAACGATAATATCTGAGCCGGTCAGAACCACGTGGAAACCATCGACTTCAACCGCGCAGTTACGATTCAGCGCACCGGATGTTCCAAGCACCTTTGAAAACCTGAAAACATAAGGCCCGCCGGTAAAATCCATACGCCAACATGAATTTTCTTTATAAATCATGAACGTGCTGCCAAGTTGCAAGCCGTCTATAATATGGTCGTAACCCTCGGCAAGATCAGCTTCACCCGCGTCCTTGGTTGTGTCGGTATGATCCCAACTTGCAGGAACCGCGCCGGGGTCAGCCGGATGCGACCATTTCACCATGTGAGGATAATTGGTCGCGGTCTTGGTTACGTTCAGCGCGACAAGGTGTTTGTTAAAAGCTCGCAATGACTTACAATAAGTATTTGCTGGCCAATTTGCAAGATCAACGAAATCATTGGCTGTGTTCAAGTCCCATGACATCGGGACTTTGGACGTATCACCAACATTCAAAATCGGAATTCCTGAAAGCAGCGTGCTTGTCCATTGATTCGCAACACCGGTACGCGGCGTCGCGTGCGTAATATCGGTATGAACTGCCGCGCCGCCTGTAATCGTCACGCAATAGGTTTTGGCCGCCGTCGTATATATCCAATACCTGTTACCGCCAACGTTACAAGGCAAAACATGTTGAGGCGCAAATGACGGCGAATTGTAAACTTCACCATGCCCATAAAATTGATGAGCGTAGCCATCCAAAAACCGGATGTTCTCGCAATCAGTCCACGCATTGATTGGTAATTCATGGTTGGACAGATCCTTGTTAACGCCGATAGAGCCTGCATTCGGCACGTGGATTAACGCCATCTGTTATTTGCTGCTGCAATGTATTGGTTAATGTCGCCTATCTGCCCGTATCTTTTCTCACTGAAACCGAAGTTATTTCCTATACCTTGCCTTCCTTGTCTTCGGCCAAGGAAATTTGGATTGAAATTGTTTCCAGCAAGGCTTAAAAGACCGCCGTTCAATTGATTCCTGACCATCCCAGGACTGGCTAAACCGCCGTATTGTTGAAAGAATCCATCCTTATTTAAGCTTGGATTCGTTTTGTCCATTTTGTAGCCTTGATAGGCAAATTTTGCGGCATTCGCGAATGATTTGTCACTCATGATCGGATTTGAAGATGGCGCAGAAACCATGCCCATATCTTGCGCTCTACCGTATAACCCGCCGGGCATAACGGGCGCTTGATATTGTTGATAAAATTTTGTCATTTTCTTTATCCTCCAAATTTCGGTAATTCGGCTATTAATTCTTTAATGGCCGGGGCGTCCCTACTTCCCCCTTGCACGTCCTGTAAAACTTGATAGCAATAACCCCAAACTTTAGAGCGCCAAACAATAAACGACTTGCTTTCGGTTTGGAATTGATTGATTTCCGCAGCATAAGAGCATGCGGACAAAATGGAATCATAGCCTTTGGATTGTGCGATAGAGTCAAGATGCGCTTGCACTGCTTTTTCATATTGCTGCACAGTTGGCACTATTTGAGGGGCCGGATGAAAAGCCCCATCGTAAGCTCCGCCAATCTGCGCGGAGCCATTATCTTCAATCCAATTATCAGCCAACGGAAAATCAGATATGGCAACATTGACCACAATATTATTTTCTATAATCGCATATCTCATATCCAAAATACCCTCACTAAGCCGTTGCCGCCGTTGCCGCCGTTGACGCCGGTTCCTGATGCTGACGAGCCGCCGCCACCTCCGCCGCCCGATGGAAAGCCCCCCCTGTTGCCATTACCTGCGGTTCCTGACACCGGTTGAGATCCGCCAGCACCACCCCCTGCGCCAGAGCAGCCGATTCCAGAACTGCTCTCACTTAAAGATAAAAATGTTCCATCTGCGCCAGCATTACCACTGTTATTCCCAAATGCCCCGCCGCTTCCGCCCGTTGCTGAATACGCGCCGTTCACTGAATTCCCGCCAGCCGAACCGGCTGCATTTCCATCTCTTTCACCCGCGCCGCCGCCAGCGCCAGCGCCATTGGTCGTAGATCCTCCTACAGCCGGACTATTGTTTGTATCAGCACCAGCCGCGCCAGCACCACTAACAATTGATGTAAATATTGATGAAATGGTTGGTGCCGATCCTGCGGTTCCGCCAGTATCTCCGCTCGTCGCCCCGCCACCTGGAGCCGATATATAGGAGCCGAAGGCCGTGGCTCCACCTGCCGGGCCATTCGATCTGGCCCCGGATGTTCCGGTAGGCCCTGTCCCGCCCGCGCCCACAACGACTTGTATGACGCTCGCCAATCTGGATGGAGCCAAACAAACAGCAAGCGCGCATGCGCCGCCGCCACCGCCAGCGCCCGGACTGTTAACTGCATTTCCAGCCCCGGAACCGCCAGCACTTCCGCCGCCATACGCCTCAACGACGATTAATTTCGCATCGGTTGGGACATTAAACAATCCAGACGAAAGGAATATTTTTTGTGAGCCGCCAGCTTTAAGTATGGCTTCAGTGAAGCCGGGCATTAATCCGTTATTCATATTACAGATCGCCGCCGATTGCTATTACATTGAATGACTCTGCGTTATGCGTCGACGCTCGCAGACTATATCCGGTTGGCAATGTCAACGGCAAAAACCCTATGTCCTGTCCGTTATTGCTCGACATTGCCGCATAGAATGTCGCAACAGAAGCCGACGGCGTTACCGCTGATACCGGGACTTCACGCCATAATCTGGCTGAGCTTCCATCATGAATAAATAGCCTCACCATCCCGGCTGTGGTCGTGCTCGTGGCAATAACAACGATCCTATCTATCCGCGTACCGCTTGCTCCGGCAGATAAAACAGTGCCGATCGTTCCGGTTCCGTCCCTGTTTGTGTTTGCTGTTGTGATATTGGCCAGCCCAACTTTCGGGGTTGCGGCATATTGAGGTGTTGTGCTCATTATATTATTCCTTCTGTTTGATATAAAAATCCTGGAAATTTACCCCAGCTTGCTACCGACACGCCATCCGTTATCAATACGTCGCCCTCATCGGCGCTTGCTTGCCCTGGTAGCGCGCTTGAAAATGATGTTGCGGCTACAAACGCAGTTGTTGCGATTTGTGTTGTGCTTGTTCCTATCGCTGCGGTAGGTGCGGCGGGGGTGCCGGTGAATGTTGGCGACGCTATCGGTGCTTTTGCGGGCACTGTATTCAGATCGGAATGGGTCACTGTTACCGCGCCTGAAACATTCGGAAATGTTGTTTTAATTGCCGATTTGATGTTTCTTATATGGTCGTCGCCCTCAGATTTTGGATCTGCCGATACCGGATTTGTACTAACAAGATCAGAAATATAAGTTACGCTTTCTAGCCCCATTTTAAGATCCTCCGTCAATTATGTTGCCTGTTGCTTTTGTGCTTAAATCGCTTTGTAATGTTGCGTTTGTTCGGTTGCCGAATTCGGCGTTTTGAGCTTCTTCTAACGCTGATCTAAATCGCATTTCAAACATCTCAGCATCTTTATAATCGCGCGCAAATGTGCATGCCTCAACCAACGCACTAAATAGATAGACATTCGGATAATTAGTCAAAATGTCATTGGTCGACGTGCTTGAAATGTCGTACCCCATCTTGTACCGCATGGAATAGGTATACGCGGCAGAACATGGGCAGTTGAATGCCAAATTTGCCCCGTCTATCGTGTAATACAGCGGAATTCCGTTGCTGTTGCTGACCGGCAATTGCTCTGGCGTCAGATAAGGAACCTCCACTCGCGGCAAGTATGTTGTGAACCACAGCGCGTTTGGAGAAATGAACCTTGTTGGCAGCGTAATAAACCTGCTTCCGATTGATCCCGTTAATGTGGCTTCCGTTTCGGCTGCACGAGAAGCCAATAGCGTATTAATTCGTTTCTCAGCCAGTTCAATAAAATCCGGTATCTGCGAAACGTCTCGATGATGCCAATCTGCAATTGCTGTTTGCAATTCAGCGTAATTAGCAATACTCATTTTTTACGATTCTGCCGATGCGCAATCTTTGTTTGCTGCTCAGGTTCTGCCGGAATTTCCTGTTTTGCCGAATTTGCCGATTGCGCATTATCAGGCGAATCCGTCCAGCCATTCTTGCACATCAAATCAACCTCATCGTTGCTGTACGCATTGTGATACCCATGTTGCGGGTGAAATAATCGTGTAGGCATAAAAAACCGCCCCCATTACTGAAGGCGGCCTCAATTGATTAATTGACTGTTACGACGTAGCGAAAGGATCGGCCAATGTGCCAGCACCTACCGCGATACCTTCTACATACCACGAAGTTGCGCTTAAAGCGGTAAATCTCAGTCGCCCGCCCTTCAATCCGCCTTTGGTTGCGCCATCCATTGACACGGCAACATGCGTCGTACCGTCACCGGCAAACACGTCGCCCGATTCCGCCACGGTCAAAGAACCAATCATTACCGCGCCAGTGAGAAACACCGTCGCAGCATTCGTGATAATTTTCGCCGCATTTGATGTGATCGATGTTTTGACCACAAAATCGAATTGCATGCCCTCGACCGGTGCCGGCAAAGTGAAAACAATACCAGCCGCACGATCAAACACGCACAAAGCGCCGGATTCTTCCGGCAGCAAGGTGCGTGTCGCTCCTTGGCTCTGAATAACCTCTATGTGTTGACCTGTTGCAATACAACCGTCAGCGCTGTCGTAATTCAATCGTTCAAGATTTGCTGAAATAGCCATTTTATTAATCCTCCGTTATTAAGATGCAGAACCGATCATGCGACAAGCCCAAGCCGGACGCAGCGCGGCCATTCCGTACAAAATGTCTAAACGCATGAGCAATTCATCGTTTCGGATGTCAGAAGCCATCCATACGCGAACCGATAGATTATCTTTCATGCGGCGCACGCATTTCTGAGAATCATCCATGATAGGGAGATCGGCTGTTACGAACTGGAACGCTTCTTTGTGATACATCAAGCTTTGCACGTAGCTAGTAGAAGCAGCGCCAACGAACGTTAGTGTCTTACTATTGAAATCCGTTGTAGCTAATGCAGCGCCGGTGCTTGAGCAAACGTTTTGACGTGGCCCGCTAATGTAAATTGCTGGCGAAACCGTCGTATCGTTGCCTGAAGAGCCGGTTATGACGAATTGCTGCAATACACCTAAGCTTGCCTTGGTTTCAGGGTGGCACTGGTAAACACCGGAAATCGTGAAAACCATGCCGACGTTCTGATCAGCAATTGCAACGGTACTGTGCATGCCCACCAGATTACTGCCATTGGTAACACCTGCCGCCGCATTGGTCGTGCCGGTAACGTCAGCGCCATTGGTCAGCGTCCATAAGCGTTCGTTTTCATAGTAATCAGCCATGGCAGTACGAGAAATCAGCCCTTCACGGAATTGTTCGCCGATTGCATTGGATGGGTTGAAATACGCGGCCATGCCGTTAACCAGGCCGCCCATTGTGGTTGAGTCCATCTGGATTGAGCGCTGATTGTCCTTGGGTGCCAGACCTTGGTTCAGTTTTGCCCGAGCGGAACCCGGGACAACTAGCGTGGTAATGCCAGTACCAGCGGTTCCTGCGACGTTGTAAGTTGCTTTGGATGCAAACGCCAGAAAATCGGACTCGATGCCCGATACCAGTACACTGACCGCCGGTTCGATGTAATTTTTGCTCAAATCATCGAATGCAGCGCCGCTGTTGACTGACTGAATCAACTCAGCCGAATTGAAGCGCATATCAACGCCGTCCTGCGTTGCGACGGTAATCGTTTGCGATGTTTCGGCTTGATCTTGCACATCCATCACGCGAGAACCTTGACGACGTGCGTACATATTCGGCTCACGAACACGCAAGGTAGCGCCTTGCTTGCCTTTGCCGTTATCTTTAAACGATGCATCATATTGACGATCAACTGTCCCAATAAAGGTCAGTTTTTCGTGCGCAATACGAAGCGCCTCTTTAGTCACCATATCGACGACTTTAAAAGAATTTGCCATTTTTTAAGCTCCTGTGGATTTACCGAAGCCACAAATGAAAAAAACCGCACGAGGCGGGTTCTCTTTGTGTTCCGGTGTTTGTTTTTTAGCGTTTGGCGATCTGCTTCCTGCGCCATGCGGCAAACTCGGTATCACTCATTTCGGACGGGTCTTTGTTGATCTTTCCAACCCGGCTGGTAATGTTTGTTACCGGTTTTGCCTCGGCAGGACGCGCTTTCGCCGTCTGTTTTTTGATAATTTGGTCGCCCTGAAAGGCTAGGTGTAAAAGCTTGTATATTCGAGGATCGGTTTTTGCTTGCTGTACATCCGCAAGATCAAAACCAAAATTTGAAATAGCAAACCTCTGCAACCGCCCCTCTAATTCGGGAGACCAGTTTTTAATATCTCGCTTCAAAACAGATTCGCTTTCCTGCAATAACTTGGCAGCATGCTGCTGTTGTTCCAGAGCCATGTACTGTTCTTTCTGTGCGAGTTGATTGACCAATTGCGCCCGGCCATCTTTTAATTGCGAGAATTGCATGAATAGCTGTTGCGCTCGGATTGGGTCTTGCTCTGTCAATCCATTCCAGTCAACTTGCGAAAATTGATTGATTTGCTCATCAATCGCCGTAAGTTTTGCAACCTCAGCAATATGCTGCTGATGAAATTGAGCCTGCGCCTCGAATTGCCTGCGCTGCGCCGCCAGATCCTCGGTTTTGCGCGTGTAATCCTGATGCATCATTACCGCTGGCTTGATATCCTTCGGTATGCGGTATTTCTGCCCGTTTAGCTCAATTTCCTCGCTATCATCTTCCGGCGCTGCCTGGCCATCCTCCTCGGATAGCTGCTCATCGTCACCGTCTGATTCTGCGTAATCGTCTCCGTATTGTTCAGCTTCGTTCGCCTCGTCGTCCGCCTCGATTAAAGCCGGGTCGACATCGGGTACTAAATTAGCCTCTGCAATCGCTTGATCCATTTTTTAAACCTCACAAATAAAAAAACCCGCTCAATGGCGGGCACAAATAAAAAAACCGGCGCTAGGCCGGTCTTTTCTCGCGTTGCTGCCGATCTAGATCATCGTCATAATCAGCATAATCAGCATCAATTCGTCTTCTTCCTGTTGCAGTTTTTCTCGCTCTTTTTCTATTTGTATTCTTTGCTCAATATCGTGAATAGCACGTTGAATCCGCGCAGAAATGCGCTTGTGTTCTAGTGATTTAAGTATCTGTAACGAAATGACATAAAACTGCTCATCAACCTTGAATCCTTCGCGCTCAATATTGCGCTCAAGCGCCTGTATTGATATTGGCTCATCCTGTGCTTGCTCTATCTCATGCTGCACAGCCTGACGAATGGCCGTTTGTATTCTTTTCTTGGCTTTCTTGAGCTTTTTCCTATTTTTCTCAAGTGCACCAAAATATTCACGCAGCGTTCCGTATGTTGCCTGGATCGCCTGCGTTGCCGCTTCAATCGTTGCGCCGAAAAATTGATTCGTGCTGCTAAATATGCTGTCCTGCGTCAGCGTTACCGCACCCGGTGTTACCGTATACCCATAAAACGTATTCGCGCTGTCAAACGTTGCGCTCTGGGTTAAGCCCTGAGTCGCCCCAGGTGCCGTGACGGTTGCCGAGTAAAACGCAGCCGAATTATCAAACCGGCTTGCCTGGGTTAACCCGTGGCTGACAGTTGCAGCGTAAAACGAACTGTTGTTGGTTGCTGTGCTACTTTGAACCAAGCCATGATTTACAGTCGCGGAATAAAATGCTGCGCTATTCGTTGCGCTGCTTGCCTGGGTCAGCGTTACCGTGCCCGTCGTTACTGTTGGCGCATAAAAACTATTGCTGTTTGAAACTAAAGACGGCAATAGCGTTTGAGTCCCGCCCAATGTAACAACGGCGGCATAAAACGAGCTGCTGTTATCAAACCTCGACGCCTGAACCAGACCATGACTTACGGTTGCGGCATAGAACGATTCACTGTTTGAAAATGAACTGCCCTGCGTCAGCCCATGGCTGACCGTCGCTGCATAGAATGCCGCGCTATTATCAACCAGCGCCGATTGAGTCAGTCCATGACTGACCGTATGCGCATTGAAACTATTGCTGCCATCAAATCGACTGCTTTGCGAAAGCGTTACCGCGCCCGGCGTTACCGTAGCCGCATAGAATGAACTGCTGTTATCAAATCTAGTGGACTGTGTTAGCGTTTGGTTGCCAGATCCGGCAACATAACTACCAAAATAAATACCATCCATGATTAGGCTGTGGTATTAATTTCCAGCCAACCATCAGCCCATTCCTTTGTACTTGTTTGATCTACCCAAGTAATTAACACATTATCTGCATTCATCTCCGTAGCAGATAAATCTAACTTAACACTAACACTACTTGCAGGTGTATTTGTTGGTAATGTAGTGAGATTGGCAAAAGCACCACCATCTTTACTTATTTTAAAATCCCCAGCAGCAATAGTAGGGGTAGATTTTAATGATAAATTATCGGTAGCATCTCTTACGCATACATAAGTGACAAATGCTTGATTCTTTTTGGGTGGATTGCTATTAGCCATTAGAACACACCCACTTGACCACTACACATATTTACTCCTTGCTCCATGTGGACACCTAGTAAACCAATTAAAGTTGTCCTAGTTTTTGCTGTCCCCGCATTAAAATCAGAGAATGCCCCAGTGTTATCTAATCTGCGGCACGCATATATTGAACTTCCATACATTGTAAGTTTCGCTTCCGTAGTAAGAGCATCAAGGTAATAAATAGTCACGTTATTTGCCGTTGTTGGTCGACAGGTTATTGCATAGTTAGTATTTGCCTTCATGGCAAATGGAACTGAGAATACCACTTCAATTTGAGCTACTGCGACAGATCCTATTTTAGAAACATCCACTGTGATTGTACGTTCTGCTACTGGCGTTTCTAATGGATTACTATATAGGATGAGTTCAAAATCAGAGGATGTGCTTGCGAGTAATCCATTAAAAAATAAGCCGTAAGCCATGTATGTTGTGTTGAGATTAACAATATTGCCATATTCGTCAGCTGTAGCTGTTCCTGAATTTATGGCTACCCCTGTCGGAGCAACTGCCTGGAATGGAAAACCCCCAAAATATCCGATGGAGCCATCATTAAACACAATATAACAATTTGGAAGTGCTGCTGATGTTTTTAGATATGCACCAGTCGTATTATTAGTGCTGGTAGGTAGATTTGGTGTTGCTGGGTATATTCCATTATTATTAAAATTAACTAAGACAGAATCAGTACCCCCCCGAGCTGTCATTGAAAATACTACTGCTATTAAATCACCATGAGCAATGGTTTTTGTTCCAGAAGTCATTACTGAGGTTTGTACTGCCGCACTTGTCACCCCACCACCACCACCTGTAAAACTCGCTTCAACATCAAAAGTCCCGTCTCCTTGTGCTGGAGCTGAGGATGCGGCAACATCTTGAATTCCCACTTTAAAAGTAGTGGCTGCATTTGCGAATGTAGTGGTGCCTGTCCTCCAAACAATACTACCACCCCCTGCCGCCGATATGGTTTTACTACCCCCAATAGGATTTTGTAGCAAAATATGCCCAATAGCGAATACAGTTTCCCCCGCTGCATTTAATGTTACTGACGTATACCCGGTGGAATCTGCTTGAGCAAGAAAAGGGAGTCTATTTACCTGATTTACAAATACTTGACTCATATTGTTATTGTATATCCATTAGTCAATGCTGTTTTTACCTGTTGCTGTGTTCTCCCTATTTTGGCAACACGAAGTAGCACTTTCAGGAATGCTTGCTTTTCTTCTTCAGTAATAGTGCCAGTTAAATCCGGAAGATAGATACCAACATCCTGTGCTGGAACATCACCAGTGACACTAAGCCTAAGATGATCCCCTGCCGCGCATTCGTATACTTTTTGTAACGTAATAGTCGCCATTTTTTACAGCGCAAAAATGCCGGAAGCGTTCCAAGAAATTGAAATATTGCCGCCGTTTGGAGTTACCGGTAGACCAGTAACACCGGTATCAATGTACGCAATCAACCGCCACGTTGTGTTAGCGCCCGCATTTTTACGGTACAGAACCAACGCCTCAACCGTCGCGCCGGAAACCGCCGTGAAGGTCACATCAGCACCATCGAACGCGCCGTTAGTGTAGCTTTTTGTTGCGCCTATTTCCTGATCCGTTCCGACAATTCCGGATAATGACGAATAAAACTCATGCGCAGAACTGTAGGTGTATGTGCCGGTATCAACAAGCGCCACATAAACACCCGTCGTTCCTGTGCCGTCCAGATCGGAATCTGCCGAGTTCTGCAAAAGTGCTTCTTTCCATTTTGGATATAGTGCATTAGCCATTAATCATTTGCTCCTCTTCGTTGTTTTCCGCCTGCTCTTGCGGTTGGTGATCCAAATATTCGGTGTAAACCTGCCAAGAACCGTCGTCTAGTTTCACCGCGCGCGATACTTTGCTGTGCGGCTTTGGTTGAGCTTGCTGCTCAATCGATGGCTCCGGAACTGCCGAAACACCCTGCACAGCCTCGGCAACAACTGCCCGCACCTGCTCAGGTGTCATACCTGTTTGCACAACTTTCAGCCGGTTTGTTTCAGCGTTGAAAGCGTCGATTTTGAGCTTTTCAATTTCCAGTGTTTTGTCCGCCGTTGTCGCCTGCGCTTTCTGCGAAACCTCTTGAATCTGCTGCTGTAATTGCTGGATTATTTGCTGCGCCTCTGCTTGGGTTTGCTCTAATTGCTGCTGTAGTTGCATGATTTCTGGCGGAGGCTGATCGCCGTTTTCGGCTTCTTGGACTTGCGGGGGCAACATCGCTTTGAATCGTTTGGCCATTTCCTCAGCGCCTGGCCAGTCAAGATTTTTAGCCAGCAAATCAGAAATTAATGGCGCGGCTGCTGGATAGGATCTGATAAATTCGGTCATCTGCGTCGCGGCCTCTTCGCGCTTAGTAGCAAACGACGGCCCGGCACTCACAACAACGTCATATTTACCGACTGACAAGTCATAAACGCGCGTTAATTCGCCGTTATCGCCTTTGATCTGCTGCGCTTCTTCGCCGATGCGCACGTTTTCAGCTTCTTTTCCGTCTTCGCCGAGAATGCGGACAATCCTGTCGCCGGTGTAAACGTGCGGGATCAGATCGATCACGATTTGCCCGACGTGGCGGATCGCGCGCGACAGATTGTCTACAAAATGGAAATTACCGATTTCGCCTTGCCGCTGACGCGCCATAATTGCGCGCCCTGACGTTTCGTTAGATTCCGCACCCATACTCGGATCGTGCATGTTAAGCACTGTTTTTATGTCGTCGCTTGCGTTCATTGCCTCTTGTAGCGCCCCGGCCGGAACGCCCGCGAAAGCTTGGCGCTGTGGTGCATCATTGCCTTTGTATTGTAAAAATGCGTGATCTTCGATGTTCGCTGTCGCCCATTTGTGTGAATCAACGGAAAATGCACCTTCCTTCCCAACCCACGGCGCATTCGGTGCGAGCGCGACTAATTCAGTTGTTTTTGTCCGCCAATAATTAAATATCCGTTGCGGGTCTTTGGCGTCGCGGATCAAACTCTTAAAATACCGCTTTCCGGCCACGATGATTTCATCGCCATAAACGGGCACAATAGGAATGTACTTACCAGCCCATTCGTTTTCTTCGAGGACTTCCGAGCCGGTTACGATAAACTGTTTAACCTTCCAACTTCGAGTCTGGCGCTCATCAACCTTCTGCGCGCCGATTGCTTCGTAGTAGTCTGATTGCTCCGCGTAGACTTCGGCATCAACAACGGAGCCTTCGTTAAGCAGGAAGATTGTTTTGGCGACTTCTTCGCGTACCCAATACTCAGCAATCAGAATTCCATCTTCGTCCAGCCAATCGGCATCAAACCCGGTGTAGCCGTCGGAATCTTCCCAACCCTCCGCAGAATCTTTTTTATACTTCGCTTTGAATTCGGATTTTGTGATCCGATCAACAATCATGCACTCATTCCAATCGCTCGAATCTGCGGCCATGCTGTGCGGATCGCCGAACACAGCGAATTGATTGGCCACCCTATCAATCTTGATATCTTTATCAAATGTATCATCGTGCGCATAATCCACATTTACCCGGATGTACCCATAGCCCCCAGCAACCGCATGTAAAACGGCGGTATCGTATGCAAGGTCGGCTTTTGATGTTGATTCAATGTTGCGAATCAGCCCGGTGTATATTTCTGCGGTTTCCGGGTCGGCGTTATCGTCAACCGGCTTGACTGATATCGATGGCTTGTTTTGTCGTGAGTTGTTTACAACCTGGTGAACGTACGCGACCAGCTTATTTATAGTCAGGCACGGCTTCCCGCGCGACTTTCGGCGATCTATGTCGGATTGCTCCCACTGCTTGCCAAGTAAAGAAAACTCAATATCATCAAGCGCGGACTTGCGGTTTTCTCGCTCCGCATCGCTCGCAAGCGTGAAAAAATCTTTGGCTTGCTTGATTATGTCGACTGTGTTTTTTGGCATAAAAAAACCCGCTCGAGGCGGGTTATAGGTGATTAATGTATTTTTTTGATTAACTCATCCAGCCATGCGTTAAAACTGGCCGCGTGTATTGCTCGTCAGTTTTTGTAAAAAGATCCTCAACCGCTATCGCCATCAATCCGAACGCATCCGCACCGTGACTACTCCAGTCATGATCCGGGCCTAATCCAATGCCGCGCGCATCATCAATTTTTTCGTGATACCAGCCCAGCGCATCAATGCCAGCCGATGTAGTCGCTTCGTTAAACCAGCAAGACCCAAGCCAGCGCCGCACCGCTTCAATCCTCAGCATCGCTGCACCCTTGCCTTGATTTGGCACCACTTCTACCCGATAACCAGCAGCATCGAACGCGGATTCGTAGCTGACTGCATAAACACGGTCGTTCTGCCCGCCGTCGTGCGGCAGCCAAATTTGTGATTTTGTTGTTGTGTAATTGCGCGACCGCAGCCAGTTGATATGCGCATCAATCGGCTGGCCCTGGCTCTCATAGTAATCAATAACCCGGATCTCTTTTCCGATAATCTGACACGCCCAAATTGCAAAAGCGTCCGATCTTGCGCCTGTGCCGCCGATATCACAGAAAAGATGGATAGCCATCAGCGGATCGGCAGCGACTCTACCAATGCGCCCGCTTGATCTTGCTTCAGCTAAATGCCGGGCGAAATATGCGCCGGAATTTACGGCAGCATAGCCACCTTCCCAAATGTGATCGTATTGTTCGGGTGTTGTGCGCAAACAATCCAGCCGCTCTTGATTGAGTTCGGGCGGCAACATTGGATTATCACTCCAATTTGCACGCACAACTACCGCGCCGGTTGGCAGATCATCGCCGCGCAGCATCATATCAACCGGATCAGTTTTGCGCCTCGGATTCCAGCTAAACCACAGCTCCGAGCCGGACGCGCGGATTGTGGGGCGAAGCAATGATAATGATCTGGCACTCAATGTTTGCGCCTCCTCAATCCACGCCCGGCCAAAACCCTCGAGCGATTTTATAGATTCCGCGTTGTGATCCTGCATACCGACAAACGTTATTACGCCATCGCCAGGCGTTCTGATGACCTCGTTAAATATTTTAAAGCCGTGCTTTTCACCGATCCCAAATGCACCCAACTTATCCTCAATCAGCCGCTTGCTCGACTCTTTGAGCGTTTTTTGCACCTCGCGAATACAAACCGCCCGCATGCCGCGGAATTCAAAACAATCCTCTATCAATTTTTCGGCGAAAAAATGCGATTTACCAGAGCCGCGACCGCCCCACGCGCCTTTGTATCTAGCAGGCTCTAAAAGCGGAGCAAATACCCGCGCCGTATTAAATTCAATTTCAGGCATTTATCCTGCTGCTGCCGGATCAATAATCCTGCGCACAAACGTGATCGTATGATCGATCGTTCCGCCATCTCGACCGGATAGCTCAAGCGCTTGCGGTGCTTTGCCGTATGCACGATCAATAATGTATTGAGCTGCGGCCAGTCGATTGCGCTCATTTTCGCCGCTCCGCATGATCTCGATGATTGTGTCGAGCGCATCGGGCGTTTTTGTTTTGCACATCGCCTCAAGTGTGATTTGCTCTGCGGTTTTTTTGGCGCGCCCGCTTGGATTTCCGCTTTTCCCTGGTTTAAATCCGTTGACTGGTGGTTTTCTCATTGCAAAATCCTTGTTACCAATGTAAGTTTTCGCGCCATAAAACAAAAAAGCCCGGAGCTTTCGCGCCAGGCTTTCGGTTAACTTATTGTTTAATTAGTGGTTTTATTTCTTTTACTTACACTAATACCACTCTACAAAAAACAGCATAATCTTGTTACCGGGATTTTGCAACAAATTTTAAAATATTTTAAAAAAAGTACTGACATTGCGCCCAATGGGCGTATAATTATTTCCTTGCAGCACGGTACTTGATAGCCGATCATATCAAGAGCGATTCAGACCGCTAAAGTCTTGAAACCAAGATAGGGGTAACAGATCATGATGAATACCAAAAACGCATTCAAATTGGAATATTCAAAGCAGCGCAAAATAAATAGCTTATATGGCGCCAGCCATGTAAGAAATGGGGCCAATGTAACATTCAGGAAATGGATTCCTGAAGCAACAAGAAACGCATCTGCAATAAAGGATGCAGCTTACCTGTGCGCATTAACTCCAATAGGGAAAGTATATTTCCCTGGAATTTACGCAAAAGTTGCCGAGCAGCGCAAGCAATTGTTGATTGATGGCTTGGGGTGGATATCAAATTTTGCTGGAATAAAGGCAGAAATAGCAGCCGCAAGACTCTCGATCGAAAAAGGAGAATAAAAAATGAGATCAACAGTAATCATAAGCAAGCGTGGCGAAGGCTACATAGCCACGGTATCCGGTAAGTTCGGCGGTGGTTTCCAGGGTGGGCGTTGCGGATTAACTCCGTTCGAAGCGGCAGCAAAAGCAGCAGAATGGATGATTAGTTATGGCCAATCTAATCCGGAAGGCGGAGACTTAATGGCTCCGCAAGAAGTGTGGGATCTGGTGCCTGATCATTTACGCAGCATCCAGGCGAAAGATGCCTAACCACCCCAACCGCAGCCGGGCGAAAAGCCCGGCGAGCAATCCAGATACCGATTCAATTATCGGCGCCCGAATTAATGCCGGTCTTACGCAGCAACAATCAGCCCAAATCGTAAATTCCGGGCTGCGTACGTGGCAGCATTGGGAGGATGGCGACCGGCGCATGCATCCGGCGTTGTTTGAGTATTTTTTGCTCAAAACCGGGCAGGCGGAATTGGTGATCGATCCGCGTTGCCGGGCGGCAGAAAAACAATAATCATCTACTCAGCGCCGCTATCCCGGCGACTGGGGCGCATCTATAACTTTCATCTTTAATCTGTAGTCTACTCCGCTTTTTTCCAGCCACAACGCGGGCGGTATGACCTTCCGATAAATGAGCGTAGCGCTTCACCATTTGCCAACCAGGCCAGCATCAATCATCTTGCGCTCGATAATATCAATCGACTGCGAGTGCAATTTATCCATGATCGAATAAACGATTTTTCGATAATCTGCGGCGGACGCATTGTGGCAGCATAACGACTCCCTTATCATTCTATGCGTAATCTCCCGCCCGCCGATCCGCGCTCCGACATAAGCTAGAATCAGCATAGTTAAATCTCTAGATCGATCTGTTAAGTGTAAATGCACGCGCGACACTATCCGCGATACATGATCCGGATCGTTAAAATACTTGCACAAAAGATAAGCTTCGCACACCGGGTCGATATTGATTATCATCGAATAGATATTGTCAGCCTGCCGATGAACTTCCTCGGGTGATAATCCGGTGAGAATGTCGTTATCGGTTGGCCGCGACGGTTTTCCGCACATCCTGCTGATCGAAGGCGCTTTGTAAATCAGAGTCTCCCTAACCTGCGCCGCCCACATTAAAGCCGATTCCGTTGATTTAAACAATATTCCCCCCTTTTGCATCAAATCTCATGCCGCGCGCCATCGATCACCAGCGCGATCTTAACCTCGTTGTTCTCATAATCGCGGTAGCTAATCATGTTGGTTTTAAGGTTCTCGCAAAGTTTCTTCGCCGCTTCTTCGATAACTTTTTCCGCATGCGGCATCAACGCCGCCTTGATCTGATTTTCCAATTCATTTTCAATGCTTTTGGCAATGTGTTCAATAGCGTTTCCTAGTTTCAACTGGGTTGTAATAGCCATGATCTTTTCTCCAAAAATTAGTTCAGTCTTTTAATTCCAACTCACGCACAATCACAACTACGCCTGGTGTTTCTGCGTATCGTTTGCGCTTAAAAACCTCAACAACTTGCACATCATCAACCCAAACAACGCCGTTCATTCCATCAAATACACCCTTCTCAACATTGTCAGCATCGGGCTTTTTAGTAGCAGCAATCAACCCTTGTGCCGCCATTTCTTTTTTCTTTTTCGTCCACGACGCCGGGATTTGCAGCCGTATGTCCAGATCAACAGAAACCGCGCCGGATATAAGCGATTGTCCGGCCATTGCAACGTATGCGGCATGCGCTACCAATGATTCATAGTTCGCGGTTTTTTTAGGCGTATACATCGTTATAAATTTACCTCTGCGCGCCGCTCTTGCTCTGCCCTTGCCGACGGGCTGACCTGGAACTGTAAATTTAATTTCAATACTCATTTGCTTAAAATATCAGCGCCGTCATTCATTCTAAAAAACTCGTCCTTGTCTGCGACATGCTCGCCGCATTGTTCGCATGGATGCAGATCAATATCAAATCCGGCTTGCAACAAATGAACGCCGTGACCGCATTCGCACACCTTGTACCCTTGCTCTTTGTCCTGATCGTTCACTTTTTTTTCCATTCGATTTTTACCCGATTAACAATCGATTCCGCGTAATTATCCCCGTATTTCTCGCGCCAATATTCGATGCATGCTGCCCGGTATTCTCGCGTGTGCGCTTTTGTGATCCATTCGACCGCTTCCTTGATCGTCGGCTGCCGTGCGTTTTCTGGCTCATTCAATTGGTGCGCCGGTTACGCTCCGGCGAATCCGCACTGCGCGCCTGGGCATGCGGGGAACAGGTTTTCAGGTTTTTATGTTTCACAATCTTCTGATTTAAAATTTCTTTTATCTCTGATAATCTTTTTTCTGTTTCTTGTTTTTACTGAACAACTGCCGCTAATTTTGGTTTTCTGGCTTCCATTTCAGCCTGTAATTCAGAAGCGATTTCGCCAATAAGCACTGGGGCGTTTTTATCTATTTTTGAGTTAAGTAACTTGTTGCCAAACTCAGTTTGTTCGTGAGATGGAAACAAAGAAAGCACATGTTCTTGAGTTAATCTCCCTTTTTCGGCGGCCTCACGCAAAACATGCTCGCGACTATTTTTATCATGCCCGAGTGAAGGCTCCCAATGCACAAGTACGTGATTATTCCGCGCATCTAAGCATTTCGCTTTATAAGTTTCAATGAACGCCATCCGCGCAGCAATATGATCGCCTTCCTCAATCAATGGCAAAGCAATGCCGAATGATTCGGCCATTTCTCTTGTCCACACGACAGATTTATATTCTTCTTTCGGTATCATGGCCCAAGCCTCTTCAGGCCCAGGCCGTCCATCATCGATGCGATCGATAACATCACTTATTTTTAACCTACCTTTCAGTTCCTTGCGACATCTTTCAAGAGATTTCAAAACCTGTTCTTCTGGGAATCCTGACAAATCCTTCGCCATAATTCTTGCCGCAAATTCTGACAAATCGGTATCAGTTAATTCAGCAGTAACCGCTATTGCTTTTAGTAAATTTTCAGTTGGTTGCATTTGCCTTAGCCTCTTCGATTAGCTTGTTGAAAACATTCCTGCGCGCTTGAGTTTTATCGGCTTGGCGTGCTTGCGTGCCGGTCATTTGCCGCTGCGTTACCCATTCCGTACGCAACTTCTCCGCATCAGCTAATAGCAGCCCTACGGTGTGCATTTTTTGAACGTAAAATTGATTGTTGTGATTTACAAAGAACTCTGCTACATGCGGTGATTCATCAAACCCAATTCGTTTTATAAAACTAGAAAGCTGAGCGTTTACGGTTGCGTTACGCACAGGTTGTACTCCGTACCGCGAAAAATACGCCTCGCTGTACGCCTCCCAGGTTTCATGGGTTGGAGCCAAATCTTGATTTTTAGAAATCGGTCTTGTTTTTTTGACCGGGGTTATGTCGCGGTTTTTTGCGACTACCCCCGACGAAACAGGGGTGGAGGAATCGATAGATTCCGAAACCCCGCAATCAGGAATCAGAGAATCAGTATTAAGGGAATCAGTATTAAGGGAATCAGTATTAAGGGAATCAGCCGGGCGGCTTCCGTTATTTAACGGTTCTTTAACCGTTAAATAACAACTATCTGAATTTTCTATATATTCTGGGAGAACTGTTTCGGCTTCTGTTTTGTGTGGATGTTGGTGCTTATCGAAATTTATTACCTGAATAATCTTTAACCCGTTGCACTCATACCTGCATATAAAACCTAGTCGATGCAGCACCGTTAGATAACCGTTAATGTCTATATTTTCACGGTACGGGAACGTTTCGGCCTTTATTCGTAACGGCCTATCCTCGAGCCTGCCGGCTTTGTCAGCCAGGCACCATAAATTTATAAAAAGAATTGTTAGCATCGGGTCTTCAACGCCCAGAATCTCATTCTTAAATAATGCTGGTTTTATATTTCGCGCTCTAGCCATTTTGTGAAGCCTTTTTAGCGATTCGAAGGTTGCGTTTTCCGCCAATTGGAAAAAGGGTGACATCGCACGAATACTCAGGATCAACAAGACATGGCTTTTGGCTGACAAACATCAGCACATGCGCGGCAATATCGAATTCGCGGCTATTTAGAGAGCGCATGTACACCTTCAATGCGGTGTGCCATTTTTCTTTGGCAAAAGCTTCTCTGCGCTCATATGAAAGATGAACGATATTGGCTATTACTTTTGGGTTGATACTAAGTGATTTGCTGCGTGATCGTGTTTTTGACGTTGCTTTCGCAACTTTTGATTGAGTAACCATGAATGGCATCCTGACGGCTGTGTTAAAAATTCGTTCCTTGTTCAGAGGAACGGCCAGGCACTTGAACACCGCCGTCAGACGGCCAGCAATATTTCCCTTTCGGGTATTGTATTTTTGCTCGCTACCCGGCCATAGACAAACTATGGACGTAAAAAAACCACGACTCTCGGGCGCGGGGCAATCCGCTGACGGTGGTGTGTTCAGCACCAGAACCGCAGAATAATCCGAATCAATCGCAGTTGTCAACATATCCATTTATCTCGTTGTAATAAACCATAAAACAATTCCTTTATTTGCTAACAAGCGAAACGGGCTGGGCTTGATACCAACTATGTGAAATTCAGGCTCAAGACACTCGATGATCGTAGCTATAGCTATACCTGTTTTATCATCAATGTATTCACACATACTCGTCTACGCACGTCCTTCCGTGCTGCCGCTTCCTTCTTAGCCCTGCCGCTTACCCGGGCAGGTTAGGTGTTTGTTGGTTACCGGAGCTGATCCCGGTTTAATAACCTCACTGTCCATCTAACTAACAAATGCGCGTTACCGCTATCCGACTAACCGAGAGCGACTCGGCTTCCGTGCGTATCAGCCTACGCATCAAACCAACAAGAACAGGCTCTAGCAATTTGCAGCATCGGCTTGTGAATTCTGATGTTTTGCCAAAGCCTGCTCTTTTTGATTCTTTTGAAAAAAATAAGCCAGCGGGCAGTTAGGTAACCCGCTGGCATTGAGTTGCAGCGGTGGCTGCTGGAAAATAGTTGCGACCATCCGATTACGCAAAAATGCGCTGGCCGCTGCGGCGGGAGAGTAACACGAAAATCTGTGATCTGTTTTTGCTCCATTCTTAGCCCGGTTCATCCCCACGGGCGTGGGGAACATTTTATTAAACACAGCTTGTTATCTCTATGCGACTTGCTTTTCTTTATCTTGCTCTGCCAGTTCCGGCCATAGATCGCGCCAATTGGCTGGACAAAGATCGCGCCTTGTTACAATGCCATTTGTGGCCAATTCGATTTGCGGGCATCGCTCAAATGGTATCGGCCTTACTCCATTCCGCCATTGGCTTATTAACGAAGGGGAAACCCCCAGCTTTTCGGCCAGGCCCGCATTTGAATCAACTTCTGATAAGTATTTTTCTAAATTCATAACGTAACGATAGCAAATGCTATCGATTGAGTCAATAGCAAATGCGATTTTGATCGCTAGCACCATAAGAACAAAATTATCATCATGGAGTTTCCTATATTGAAGGTGCTCATTTATGCACCCCCTTGCTGTTGTTCATCAATCCACTGAAAAAACTTTGCCTCATCGATGAGCAATTTTCGCCCGATTCTGACTAAGGCAATATTCAATCCATTACCTTGAATTGTCCCTCTCGAAGTTTTGCGATTTTCTGCTAAGAAAATTTGATTGCGGAGGGCCCCTTGAGAAAAGGCCGGGTGCTTTTCAGAAAATTGTCGTACAGATAGTAGAGTCGGAAGTTGTGATGATGAATTAGGAAAAGTTAATTCTTGCTTTGGGAGTGTAATTTGAGTTTCCATTTTTTCAGTCCTTTGATTAATTGCTCAAAACGCTACAATGTCTCAGTAGCTTGGATAGACTCTAAACAGAAACTTCTATTTGTTCACGCCGCTAAAATAATTTATTTTCCCGGTGCAGTATTTACGCACCGGGATTGCCCCGGTCAAAGATATTCAGCAGATTTTTCAACATCGAATCTTCCACAAGTCTGGAAGATTCACTGGTTATTTTTCGTTCGAATCTTCCACAAGTCTGGAAAAGTCCCCCGTTATTTTTCGTGCGAGTTTTCCACAAGTCTGGAAAAGTCCCCCGTTATTTTTCGTGCGAGTTTTCCATATTTAAAATTATTTAGGCGTCCGATAGCATTTGCTATTGACTCAATCGATAGCATTTGCTATTGTGCATTTTATCAACTGACTCATAAATCGTAAGCGTGGATGAGGTTGAAAACCAAACATTGGAGAGAAAAATGAACATAGATGATTTAACGCTCGGGCAGATTAAGGAAATCCAAAACCTTGTTGGAGTAAAAAACAATGAAAACCAAGGATTAAACAGGATGATCGGCAGCAAGGTCATTATCAGAACATATTCAGCAGGAGTCTGGTTTGGAAAGCTGGCAGAAAAAAGCGGCAACGAGGTAATTCTTGAGGACGCACGCAGAATGTGGATTTGGTGGGCGAAGGAAGGAATTAGCCTCTCGTCTGTGGCAGTTAATGGCATTAACCAAGAAAAATCAAAAATAGCGGAAGCGGTGAAATCTGTTTGGTTGGAAGCCATAGAAATCATACCTTGCACAGAAAATGCGATTTTATTAATTGAGAACGCACCAAATGCCAAGGCTGAATAATTTTATTAATGTCGGCGACGGCGACGGCTACGGCGACGGCTCCGGCTACGGCTCCGGCTCCGGCTACGGCTCCGGCTCCGGCTCCGGCTACGGCGACGGCTCCAGCGACGGCTACGGCTCCGGCTACGGCTCCGGCGACGGCTCCGGCGACGGCTCCGGCTACGGCTCCGGCTACGGCTACGGCTACGGCTCCGGCTACGGCTCCGGCGACGGCTGAAATGGGTACTCTTTAAGCTGTGACTCAATGAATCCCGTGGAAGCCAGGAATTAATTGAAAGGAGAGACGAATGAAACCACTCAAATTCAGAATCAAGATAAAAACGGCAAGCGGCAATTACCGTTACACCGGGCTGTTTCAGTCGGCATGGCATGCCTTAATGGCTACTGTCGCACACATAAACGAGCCTTATACCGTCCGTGTTGAGGTGATCCGATGAAAATCGACATCGATTCAATCAGCTTGAGCATGGCGGCAATAATCGGCGCGTACCTGGTGGCGGGTATGTGTTGGGAACAAATTTTCAACCACTTCGGATTTTAAAAATGAATAAAACAGACTGGGAAATATTAGGGAAATTTGGCGTTACTCAGGAAAATCTGAGTGTGGGCGGCTCGCTTGATCTGAGGGGCTGCACCGGACTCACGGCGCTGCCTGATGGCTTGAGCGTTGGCGGCTCGCTTTATCTGAGGGGCTGCACCGGACTCACGGCGCTGCCGGATGGCTTGAGTGTGGGCGACTCGCTTGATCTGAGGGGCTGCACCGGACTCACGGCGTTGCTGGATGGCTTAAGTGTGGGCGGCTGGCTTGATCTGAGCGGATGCACCGGACTCACGGCGTTGCCGGATGGCTTAAGTGTGGGCGGTTCGCTTGATCTGAGCGGCTGCACCGGACTTACATCGTTGCCGGATGGCTTGAGTGTGGGCGACTCGCTTGATCTGAGGGGCTGCACCGGACTCACGGCGTTGCTGGATGGCTTAAGTGTGGGCGGCTGGCTTTATCTGAGCGGATGCACCGGACTCACGGCGTTGCCGGATGGCTTAAGTGTGGGCGGTTCGCTTGATCTGAGCGGCTACACCGGACTTACATCGTTGCCGGATGGCTTGAGTGTGAGCGGAACTATTTTTAAGGATTTTTGAAATGAATGCAATTCTGAAAAATATCACGCAAGACAGGGCCAATTTTATTGGAGGTTCCGATACCGCTGCAATTTTGGGCGTATCACCTTGGAAATCGGCATTCCAGCTTTATCAGGAAAAAACTGGCGAATATCAGGAAGAAATCACGCCTGCCAAACAAAAGATATTTAATCGCGGAAAAAGATGGGAGCCAATCGTTATTGAAATGCTGGTCGATGAGCTTGAGGATCGTGGCCATGACGTGAAGATCATCACAAAAAACCAGCGTTATATCGATCCTGATTATGGTTTTTTGGCTGCCGAAATCGATTTGGAATTGATGCTTGATGGACAGCACGTCAACGGCGAGATGAAAACCGTTCATCCGTTCGCTGCGAAAGACTGGGGCGAACAGGATACCGACGAAATCCCGCTGTATTACACATCGCAGGTTTTACACGGCCAAATGGTTACCGGACGCAATAAAACCATCGTTGCGGCTTTGATCGGTGCGGATGATCTGCGTGTGCATGTGGTCGACCGTGACGATGAAATGATTGGCATCATTCGCAGCAAAGAAATTGAATTTTGGGAGCGCATACAAAACCGCGAAGCACCGGAACCAACAACAACTGAAGATATTAATCGATTGTATCGATTCGATTCAGGCTCCGCTATCGAAGCTGATTCTGAGCTTCTCGAATTGATCGGAGAAGCATCAAACAAAAAAACCGAATTAAAAGCCATCGAAACACGGCTGGAAAATTTGGTTACTCAAATCAAGTCAAGAATGGGCGAAGCGGCATTGTTGCTTCACAACGGCCAAAAGCTGGCAACGTGGAAAACCAACAAAGACAGCGAAAAGATTGACTGGAAGGGATTTGCTATCGAATTGATGTTGCGAACCAATGGCGCTATCAGCAAAGACAGCATCGAAGAAATGATGCGCAGATTTACGACTATTAAACTTGGCGCAAGACCTTTTTTAATTAAGTGAGGAAACAAAAATGAGCGTAGCAAATTTAAAAGCAGCGGCAACAGGCAGCAACATGCCGGAAAAATTTTCGGACATGAGGCCGAAAGATCAAATAGCCCATTTGCTAAAAACGAAGCAAGCCGAAATATCCAAAATGCTGCCGAAGCACTTAAACGCAGAACGATTGCTGAAAGTCGCTCAAATTGCGGCAACCACCACCCCGGCGCTGGCCAAGTGTGATGTTCCAAGCCTGATTGGAGCAATCGGCCAATGCGCGCAAATGGGATTAGAACCGAATACAGTGCTTGGTCATGCGTACCTGCTGCCTTTCAACACGCGCCGCAAAGACGCCAACGGCAACGAAAAGTGGGTGAATTCGGTGCAGGTAATCATTGGTTATAAGGGATTGATAGACCTTGCGCGACGTTCGGGCCAGATCATCAGCATTGCCGCACACGAAGTTTGCGAAAACGACAAATTCGAACTTGTCTACGGTTTGGATGAAAAACTAAATCACACACCAGCAATGGGTGCGCGCGGAGAAGTGATTGGGTTTTATTCGGTAGCCAAGCTCAAAGATGGCGGCCACGCTTTCGAGTTCATGAGCAAGCTACAGGTAGAAGAAATCAAGGCTGCGAGTGAGAAAAAAAACAAGCGCGAATCATCGGTGTGGAAAGATCACTTCGTAGAAATGGGGCGTAAAACGGTGATCCGCAGGCTCGCTAAGTACCTGCCGCTATCGGTGGAATTTCAAACGGCGGCGGCACTTGATGGCATGGCCGATGCAGGCAAAGATCAACATCTTGATGATATTGATGGCGATTATTCAATCATCCCTGAAGCAATTGATGCAGATACCGGCGAAATCATCGATGGCGACGCTAACGAAACAAAGCCTGCCGATCCTCAGCCGGCGGCGAATCAGGCTAAACAGGAAGAAACCCCGGCGCCTGAAAAAAAGAAAGAATTAGATCCTGAATCGCTGGACATCGAATAACCAAACTTATACTAATCATGAAAATCGAAAAAATATCATCATCCGGCACCGTGGCCGTGAAGCATATTGAAGTCGCCGCCGATACACCGATAACGTTATTCTGCGGCAGCAACCGCGCTGGAAAATCATCGCTGCGAGACGGCATCGTTCATGCATTCACCGGAGAACACCCGAAAGTGAAGTTGAAAAAAAACTATCAGCTGATGATTAACCGAAACGATGGCAACAGTGTCGGGTACACGTACATCGACTATGACGGCGGGAAACGTGCATGCATCACCCTGCCAAATGGAACGCACGAATTAACCGATCCTATTCCTGCCGCAATGGAATTTCTAATAGAACCTGCCAAGTTCGGCAGCATCGCACCGGACGAGCGCAGATCATTTTTGTTCAATTTAGTGAATCTGCGCAGCGACGGCGAAGCAGTAAAAAAGAATCTGGTTTTGCGCGGACTTAATGCCGACAAAATCGAAGCCGTGGCGCAATTTTTAAAATCAAGTTTCGAGGCAGCAAACAAACACGCGCTGGATCAAGTGAAGCAAGCGCGTGCTGACTGGAAAGCCGTTACCGGTGAAACGTACGGGGACAAAAAGGCCGAAGGATGGGAATTCAAGGTTCCGCAAGTTGAAGCTGGCTTATTGCCGCAAGCCGAGGTAAGTCTGGCTGGTATCGATAAGGAAATTGAGGAAGCAAATCAGAAATTAGGCGCAATGAAAGCGCTGATTAATGGCGAAAAGCAACGAGCGGCAGAAATCGCCAGGATGCAAGAATCGGCTGACAAAGAGGAACGAATTAGGAAGAAACTTGATGTTGATCGTAACTCAGTCGCGGAATGGAAAATCAAGATCGAAGAAACGCGCAAATTGGCGATGGGATCGAAGCCTGGATCAATCGCGTGCGCATGCCCGGAATGCGGGGTTGAGTTGATCTTTACCGGCAAAGAATTGATTGCGCGCGGCGGGGATCTGCACGGCGACGAAGACGCTGCTGTGAAACTGCCGGAATACGAAGAGACGCTCAAAATGCTGAACAACGCTGTATCGAATGGCGAGCGTGATTTGGCTGCGGCCACGGCGGCGCGCGAACAGTTGGCAATGGTTAAAAATACCGGGGCGGCCCCGACACCGGAAGAAATAACCGGAGTTGAAAACAAAATTGCGTTACTCAAAGTAAGCCGGGCTAAGATCGATGCGGAAATAAAAGCCATCAAAGATAGCATCGAAAAAGCAGCTCAAGCGGACGAAAAAACCAAGAAGGCCGCCGCGCATCACATCAATGCGCAGGAGTGGGACAAAATCGCGGATGCGCTTGCACCTGACGGCATACCGGGCGAAATGCTTGGTGCCGCTCTGAAACCAATCAATGAGCGCATAAAATTCAGCGTAGAAATCCTCGGCTTTGCTGGCAATGTCCACATCACCGACGATATGACTATTATGGAAGACGCCGACAAGTTGTATTCGTTTTCATCTAAAGCTACGAAATTGCTGATCGATTCGATGATTGCCGAGGCAATCAGCCATGTTTCCGGGATCAAGTTTTTTATGATCGATGAATTTGACCTGCTTGATCTGCCAAGCCGCAGCGCGTATTTGAAATGGCTGATTACGCTTGCGCGTGCCGGTGAGATCGATTCCGCACTGCTATTCGGTACGCTGAAAGAAAAACCAGCAAAACTACCACCAGAAGTTACGGCGCATTGGATTCATGACGGCGTGATTGATAACGGAGGTGTTTGCTCATGATGCGGCGGCGTGAAAGACCCGATCTGCGAGAGCCTGAAATAAAAGCAGACTTGTTTTGCGATTGCGAAACAGATATTGAGCGCGCCGATTTTTTTGCGAGCGGACGCGCGCATGACACCGGGATTGTCTCGGAAATTATTGAAAACGAGGTGGCAAGGGCGTTTTTTGCGCGCCATGCACTGAGAATGCTGCGGGAATGGATTCGCGAAATAGATTGGCAACAATTTATAACAGAGTATCCCGAGATAGCAAAAGAAATCGATTATTTATGGAAATAACTAAATATGACCGCACTAAGACCACATTCGTTGCATAAAGAAAGTCTTTTAATACTGCTCGGACTCGCGCCGCTTCCTGCGAATGTGCGCAAGTTATTTGAAAAGGAAAAAGTTTCTTCACTCGGAAAAAACAGGCCGTACGAAATTTATGACAAGAAAGAAAAAGAATTTTTTTATGAGTGCGTCATAAAAATCATCAAATCAGGAACGCATTATGAAAGCGACATCATAAGCTGCTTGGAGGCTGACGAAGAATGTAACGGAAAAAGAATATTCCCAACGGGCAAAAAATTCGGGAAGCGGCCACCGAAAGAAACGCTGGTCAATTGGATTAGAGAAGTAAAAAGAACCAACAAGCTGCAAAGGATAAAATTTTGTGACGCAATTGTGCCTCTTGCATTATCCGGGAAATCTGTTTCCGATGCGGTGCGGACAGTCGGCTGTAAAAGAGCGACCGCCCTCAATGTATACAACGCTCTTGGTCTTGGTGCGAAACGTAAAAATCAGTTCAAGAAGCTGAAACCGTCATTTGTTAAAATGATCAACGCGCTTGCGCACAAACTAAAACATGAGGAATTGAATAATGGCATCCGTCAATAAAGTAATTTTAATCGGCAATTTGGGGAAAGACCCGGAAACCCGCCACATGACGAACGGCGACGCCGTAACCAATATTACCTTAGCAACGACGGATACCTGGAAAGACAAAAATGGCGAGAAACAAGAAAAAACCGAATGGCACCGCGTCACTTTCTATCGCAAGCTCGCGGAAATTGTTGGCGAATACTTGAAGAAAGGCCGCTCCGTCTATGTCGAAGGCAGGCTTGAAACCAAGAAATGGACGGACAAGAACGGCGTCGAACGCTACACCACTGAGATCGTCGCAACGGACATGAAAATGCTAGGCGACAAACCCGGCGGCGATGCCGCACCAACCCCAAGAAATGCTGGCGCAGGCGGCCGAGTTGATGACGATGAGATCCCATTTTAATGGATAAGCAAGTAATCGATGTGTGCTGCGGTAGCCGGATGTTTTGGTTCAGCAAGAATAACCCGTCGGCGGTTTTTTGTGATATCCGCAGTGAGAGCCATATTCTGCCGGACGCATCGAGTGCTGGCGGACTCAGGACATTGGTAATCAACCCCGATATTCAGGCAGATTTTACAGAGCTCCCATTTAATGACGGGCAATTTGCTTTGGTAGTGTTCGACCCGCCACATTTAATCAGGGCCGGGCGCAAAAGTTGGCTGGCAAAAAAATACGGTCAGCTCGGATCGAATTGGCGGGACGAACTGCGCGCAGGATTCGCAGAATCATTCAGGGTGTTGAGGCCGGACGGCGTCCTGATTTTTAAATGGAACGAGTGCCAGATACCTGTCTCGCAGATTCTGGCGTTGACTGAATGGGAACCACTAATTGGCAACCGTTGCGGCAAATCTGCAAAATCACACTGGATTGTATTTATGAAATCAGCCCATAGCCACAGCGCCGCAATAAAAAATGGCAGCGGTCATTTAAAAGGTCGAAAGCGGTAGAATAATTTTGTAAGATGGGAAAAACACCCGCATGGATAAAGGATCTAATGGGCGCGCTAATTACAAAAAATCAGCGCAAGTCATTGATTATACGTCATCCATAACCCGGATTGTGATTCCGGTC